>LKUD01000030.1 GCA_001412355.1 Methanoculleus sp. SDB | reverse complement strand
ACCTCTACCGATGGATATATCACCATGGAATATGATACGGTAACCTACGGAAATATTGCCGCCAATGATACCGTAGTGGGGACATCTCCCCATGGATTTCAGCTGGGCAGTGCTATTCCTGACGGATATATAATTCCGGTGGATATGACCTGCTGGGACAACAACGACAGCAGCTGGACCAGTTCATTTAATCTCACTGTAAATGCACCGGAAGCCGAAGTTATAGGATACTGGGGACCGGAAGCGATAGGAGCAGGAGATGTATTTGATCTGGGAATAAAGCTTTACAATGGAGGAAGCGGCACCGGATATAATACCAATGCCAGTATAAGCAGCAGTGATGCTTATATAACCATCAATGATTCCACTGTATCCGTGGGTAATTTTGCACCGGGGGACACCTTTTTTGACCGGAATGCATTTAATATCACCGTAGATCCGAGCTGTCCTGATCCCCATTTTGCCCAAGTAGTATTGAGTGTGAGTATGGACGGAGGATATCAGCTATACGATACGGTGAGTATAGGAATCGGCAGTTTAATATTTGTGGAAGATTTTGAGAGTAAGGATACCGCAGATTGGACCTATGAGGGCACCTTCAGTTGGCATGTATCTACCCGTCGCGCCCACAGCACCACCCATTCCATGTACGTAGGTGATGAGAACACCGGAATACACGCCAATGGATTGGTAAATGTGAGAGCAGTCAGCCCGGTATTTTATGTGGGGGCGGGAACGGAGATGACCTTCTGGCACTGGTACAACACTTTTGACACCTGGGACGGAACCCAGCTGCAGTTAACCACGGATGGAGGTAATACCTGGGTGACCATAGAAACCGATGAAGGATATACATCGGTAAACGGCGGATCGGGCAACGGATACAACCAGGGAGAGGAATACTGGGCCGGAGTGCATGAAGCCTGGGAAATCCAGCATTACACCTTTACTATCACCGATTCAGTGCAGTTAGGATGGAGATTTGGCAGCACTTCAGTGGTAGCCTATGAGGGATATTATTTTGACGACATCAACTGCGGAGTCAGTTCAGGATTAGGAATAGAAGAAGAACAGGCAGGACCGCCGTCAGTTAATACCTATCAATTCCGGTTAGCCCCAGCCTATCCCAATCCCATGCAGGG
>LKUD01000029.1 GCA_001412355.1 Methanoculleus sp. SDB | reverse complement strand
GCGTCGGCAGCATTCCGATCGTCGTAGTATGCCGCACGTGCGCTCCTGGTTGGTTCGGGTTCGTCCGGGTATGCCATCCCTATGTAGACCCGTACCGCCTCTTCGAAATCCCCCCGGAGGATATGTTTGCCGACGAGATGGGTGACGGGACGAATGACGCCGAACCGCTGGATCCCGAAATAGTTCGGTACGCCCTCTGCAGCCGTCGCAACACCAGCCCGGACCCGGTTTTCGAGTTCCTCGGTATCGCAGGCCCGTATAGCGAGGCGAAACCGGTTCCCCGAAAGACTCCCGAGTGAAAGCGGTTTCTGGGTTCGTCCCACGATCTCGAGTGAAATATCTTTCAGTGACATCGCTTCGATCTCCTCCGGCGGCAGATCGGGGATGGAGATGTACTGGATGGTGACCGCCCGCTTGTCCTTCGTGCCCGCCCACGAAATTCGCTTGTGGCTTATCCGGAGCCTTTTTGCTATCTCCCGCACGGCACGCTGTGTTTCCCAGTTGCGTTTCCACAGCCTGCAGAGGAGAAAGGGCCCCTCCTCCGAAAACGGCAGCGGGATCTCCTCGACGATGAAGTCTTCGGGCACCTGTTTTAGGATCCCCCTGATGCCGGGCGTGTCTCCCGCGTACCAGTTCATGCCGAGCATGCGTTCGAGGGGGTGGGGACTCTGCATCATAAGAGGGGAAGATCACCGGTTAGCCGGTCCATTTCTTCGCTTTTTGCCGGGCCGAGGCCGAGTGCGGTGATCGTTCCGGGCGGAATTTCCGTGAGCCCCGCATCCGTGATAAGCGCAGCGGAGATGCCCGCACGTTCGGCGATAGTCTTGAGTTCATACAGGGTGCGTTCGCTGTTCGCCTTCAGCACCACTTTTTTCTGCCCCTCGGAAAGCCAGTTCCTGCGGCTCTCTTTATCGCACCGGTCAAAGGCGGAAACGGCGGCGTGTGCAAGCTGGGCACATTTCTTCCCGCAACTCATTTTGATATCATTGCGGATGATGAGGCACTGCTTCCAGGCGAATGTGGGTTCCGCTCTCATTGCTGTACTACTGCAGTCGCCGGCTTCAAATAGATACGCCCGTCAGAGAATGCCGCAGACCTATTTATGCGGCTGCATCCACATATTCCGGTAATGTATGATGTCGTGGTCGTGGGCGCGGGGCCGTGCGGGAGTGCCGCGGCGGGATACTGTGCCGCGGCAGGCCTGAAGACCCTCTGCATCGAGGAGCATGCGACCGTCGGACACCCCGTCCAGTGTGCGGGGCTTCTCTCTCTGCAGGCGTTTGCCGGGTGCGGAGTTTCGCGGAGGTCCGTCATGCATGAGGTCAGCGGCGCCACGGTGATCACGGGATCGGGGTGCCGTATCGCGTTTGACGCGGGAGAGACGAAAGCGGTGGTGGTGGATCGTACCGCTCTCGACGCGGAAATGGCACGCCGGGCAGCGGACGCCGGAGCGGACCTGAAGCTGAAAACCTATGCATACGGGATGAAGGACCGTGAACTGCAGGTATGCGGGGTGGACGGTCACGAGAGAATCCCCTTCCGGATGGTGATCGCCGCCGACGGCCCGCGGAGCCCCGTTGCGCGGATGCTCGGGATGCAGCGCCCCCCCGTCCTTCTCGCGGGGATTCAGGCAGAGATTCCTCACATTATGGATGATTCGCGCGTCGAACTGTATCCCGACGCCTCCCCGGATTTTTTCGGGTGGGTGATCCCGTCGGGACCGGGCCGTGCGCGTGTGGGCCTCTGCGGGCTGGAAAACGTCAGGGAACGTTTTGATGCTTTCATAAAGGCATTCGATCCCCGCCGCATACACCTCGTTACCGGTGCCATCCCTCTTGGTGCCATGCCCCGGACATACGGACCGCGCGTGCTCTTTGTCGGCGATGCGGCGGGATTCGCAAAACCGACATCCGGAGGCGGCATCTATACCGGCGTCCGATCGGCCCGCCATGCAGCGGATGTGGCGGTGGAGTGCTGTAACGGGAACTCGTTCGGGGAGTCCGCGCTCAGGGACTATGAGCGGAGGTGGAAAGCGGATTTCGGACAGGAAATTGCCCTCGGGTACCGTCTGTGGCAGGCGCGGCAGAGAATCGGGCCCGCACAGATGCAGAAACTCTGCCGGGCACTGAATGATCCGTCTGTGACCCGGCTGATCGTGTCACAGGGAGATATGGACCGTCCGAGCATCCTCGTCCGCCGCCTGCTGCTCAAACCCGCGGTTATCCGGGCATGCGGCTCACTCGTTACGACAGAACTTGGAAAATTTCTCACTGTTAACAAAGATGCGGATTTTCTCAACAAATAGTAATACATTTATTTAGATGCGTGTTACTACTCCATAGGTGAACTGATGCATATACCTGATGCCTTTGTCCCTCTCGGGCAGAGTATTGTGTACTGGATTATTGCGCTCGTATTCGTAGCGCTTGCCCTGAAATGGGCGAGGAGTGAACTTGATGACGAAAAAGTGCCTCTTGTTGCGGTGCTTGCGGCGGGGATATTTGCCATTCAGGCATTCAACCTCCCGGTCGGGATGGGGACGAGCGGCCATCTGGTCGGCGGAGCACTCGCGGCCATCGTGCTGGGATCCCCCTTTGCGGCGGTGTTCATCCTGACACTGGTGCTCCTGATTCAGGGCATCATATTCGGTGACGGCGGCCTGACGACAATGGGTGTGAATATCATCAACATGGGCGTTATCGGAGGTTTCGTAGGCTATTATTTGTATGGTGCACTGAAAGGAATTTCCGGGAACACGTATGCTGCAGCCGGTTTTGCCGCGTGGTTAGCCTGCGTTATTCCCGCTCTGGCCGCGGCGCTCGAGATGGCGATAGCAGGTACGTTTCCGCTTGTCCCCGGGCTAATGGCAATGGGCCTGTACCATGCCGCGATCGGAATAATCGAGGGTGTGATTACGGCGGGAGCCATTTACCTGATAGCGAACGCACGCCCCGATATTATGGAAAAAAGGGCGGAGGTGGCTGCCTGATGGAAATGAAACAGTTTCTTGTCGCCGGTATCGCACTTGCGCTGCTTATCGGTATTGCTGCGGTATTCCTCGCATCGGGTGATCCGGACGGCCTTGAGAGCACGGCTCTCTATGTGCAGAACGAGAAGTCGATTACCGGCCCCTCGCCGGAGGATGGCGATGCCGAAGCCATCGGAGAGGGCACCTTCGAGTACGAGGCGCCGATGCCCGACTACGGCCTTGGTGACGCATTCGGGAAACCCGGTGAGGTCGTCGCCGTTCTTGTCGGCACACTGGTCGCCCTTCTGCTGGTATTCGGTGTAGGCAAGGCGGTTGCCACGACAAAACACTAATTTGATATCTTTTTTTGACACCAGTCCAGGTACACATGCATCTCATCGAAGCACGGGATCTCTGCTATTCTTACCGGAATGATATCGCGGCGCTTCGTGATGTCAATTTTATTGCCGGGCGTAAATCGAGGATTGCCGTCATCGGAGCGAACGGTGCGGGTAAAAGCACCCTTTTTAAGCACTTCAACGGCATTCTGAAACCGACCGCCGGCGAGGTGCTCATCCGGGGGGAACCTATAACACGGAAGAATATCCGGGAAGTCAGGAAATTCGTCGGTATCGTTTTCCAGAATCCCGACGACCAGATATTCTCGCCGACTGTGGAGCAGGATGTCGCGTTCGGGCCCACAAACCTCGGACTTGACGAGGATACTGTCGCCCATCGCGTCGATGAGGCGCTCCGCCTTGTCGGGCTCGAGGATCTCAGGGAACGGGTGCCGCACCACCTCAGCGGAGGGGAGAAGAAGCGTGTGGCAATCGCCGGTGTCATTGCCATGGAGCCGCAGGTCATGGTTATGGACGAACCGACGGCCGGGCTTGATCCACAGGGCGTTTCCGATCTGATCTCGTTTGTCAATACCCTCCCCGAAAAGTACGGCATCACCGTTCTTCTCTCCACGCACCATCTCGACATCGTTCCCGAGATGGCGGACTTCATCTATGTCATGGACGGGGGTTCGATTGTCGGGAAGGGGACGGTGAACGAGATCTTCATGCAGGACGACCTCCTCCGGCGCTCACGGCTGGAAGTTCCTGCGCTTCCGCGGCTTATCCGGTCGCTCCGGGCTCACGGGATTGACATTCCTCTCGGGTTCACCTATGATGAGGCGGAACGGGCGTTTCTCGCTGCCTTTCAGGAGAAGCCATGATCGAGGAGCTCTTTGACATCGAGCGCATCGCCTACCGCGACAGCCCGGTCCACAGACTTGATGCACGCGTGAAGGTGATCATAACGGTAGCGGCGATTCTGGCAATCGTTGCCTTCCCGTACTCGGCCGGGGTGTACGTCGTCGGCGGCATATTCTTCCTGTACTGTGCGGGACTCTGGGCCGCTGCAGGGGTGCCGCCCAGGATTTACTTCATGCGCCTTCTCCTGATCCTGCCGTTCGGCATTTTTATCATTCTGTTTCAGATCTTTTTCGAAAATCCCTACTATGCGGTGTTTCACCCGATTGTCGAACTGCCCCTCGGAGTGCGGATTTTTGCGGAATCTGTCGAGTTCGCAGCGATTCTGGGGGTGAAATTTCTTGTCTGCGTCTCGTTTGTCATTCTGCTTTCGTCGACGACGAAGATGCAGGACCTGCTGGAGGGTGCCGGAAGGCTGGGAATGCCCGCGGAATTCACCCTCGTGCTCGGCATGATGATCCGCTATCTTTTCGTCTTTGCGGGCATGTACCGCCGCATAAAAAATGCGCTCGATACGCGGTGTTTCGATGCATTTGATTCCTCTCTCCCCTACCGGTACCGGCTTCGAGAGCTCAGCTACACGATCGGCACCGTCTTTATCCGGTCGTTCGAGCAGGGAGAGCGAACCTACACGAGCATGCTCTGCCGGGGGTATGGCAGGGGTTCGCACCTGTTCATCACGAAAAAGCCGCTGAGAATGGGGGAGTGGCTCCTGCTCGGGGGAACGATTGCATATTTTACGGGAACAGCCATCGGCGGCTTTGTACTGCTGTAGACGACAGTATCCGACATGTTTTTCATATCGGGTATTCATTCTTCACTCATGGAAAGCCAGTTCGGTCGCGGTTATATTACGAATCTCGTTCTTGTTGCCAAGCATTTCGGCCTCCCGCCCGACGAGGCATGGGGCGGGGTTGCGGACCATCTCACGGAGATGAGGCTTCCCGACCGGTTCCGGGGAACGCCGGTCGAGGACCTCACCACGGCGTTCAGGAAGCGTGTTCTCTGGCATCAGCCGGGGACGATGGATCGCGAGGATGCTGAGGAGGTGATCCGGCTCCTCTACCGCCTTGTCGTTGCAATCGACCGGGAACTCGGGATTGAGGATCCCCGGATAGGCATTTATGACTGATGCGGCAAACGCGGTAATAATGCACATTTTAAGAGGATAGAGAACGTATATTATAGTGTGATTTTCAACGGGTACTTTTCTTTATTTTTAGCACCGTACTCCCCCGTGTATCCCGCGATTCTACCGGGTGGGGGCTGCACTGCGGATGCCATGGGGGGCGTCTCCTGTGAGTAATACGTATGATGCGTCCCACATAACCGTGCTTGAGGGCCTTTCACCGGTGCGCGAACGGCCTGCCATGTATATCGGCAGCACGGATACCCGTGGCCTCCATCACCTTGTCTACGAAGTGGTCGACAACGCCATCGACGAAGCGCTTGCAGGATTCTGCGACCGGATACGCATCACCATCAATGCGGACGGATCCTGTACCGTCGAGGACGACGGACGCGGCATTCCCGTCGACATCATGCCGCAGTACGGGAAAAGCGCCCTCGAAGTCGTTCTCACGGTGCTGCATGCCGGCGGTAAATTCGACAAGAATACCTACCAGGTCTCGGGTGGCCTGCACGGAGTCGGCGTCTCGGTCGTGAATGCTCTCGCGAGCTGGCTCACAGCCGAAGTGTACCGCGACGGGAAGGTCTATTCGATGGGCTTCGAACGGGGTGCGGTCGTCTCGCCGCTTTCTTCAAAGAAAGAAACGAATGCGGAGCATGATGCGCGGATCCGGGAATGGTACGGGAAGCGGCAGGGAATTCCGGAAGAGCAGATGACCGGGACACGGGTCACCTTCATGCCCGATCCCGCAATATTCGATATGGTCGATTTTGACTTCGACATTCTTGATCACCGGATGCGGGAACTGGCGTTCCTGAATTCCGGTGTTACCATCATCATTTCCGATGAACGTACCGGGGACTCCTCGACCTACTGCTACGAGGGGGGCATCCGGGAGTACGTCTCGTATCTGACGACCGGCAAGGAGGTGCTGCACCCCGATGTGATCTATCTGAAAAGCGAGGACACCGAGAATAAGGTCGAAGTCGAAGTCGGCCTCCAGTATACCCGCAGCTTTTCGGAGACGATGCTCACGTTCGTCAACAGCGTCAATACGCGCGAAGGAGGAACCCATCTGGAAGGGTTCAGGAGCGCCCTCACCCGCACCATCAATACCTCCGCCCGGAAGAACAATCTTTTCAAGGGCTCGGCGGAGGGACTCCGGGGAGATGATGTCAGGGAAGGCCTCAACGCGGTCATCAGCATCAAGATCGCGAACCCGCAGTTCGAAGGCCAGACAAAGATGCGGCTCGGAAACAGCAATGTCCGCGGTATCGTCGATTCTCTCGTATACCAGTCCCTTCTCGAATATTTTGAGGAAAACCCCCGTGTCATCGCGACGATTGTCGAAAAGGCTCTCATGGCGGCACGTGCCCGCGAAGCGGCGCGAAAGGCGAGGGAGCTTGCACGCAGGAAAAGCACTCTCGAAAGCTCGGGTCTCCCCGGGAAACTTGCCGATTGTTCGGAGCGCGATCCCGCGAAGAGCGAACTCTATATCGTGGAAGGAGATTCTGCAGGTGGTTCCGCAAAACAGGGGCGTTCGCGTCTTTTTCAGGCGATTCTGCCGCTTCGCGGGAAGATCCTGAACGTCGAGAAGGCCAATCCCCATAAAATTCTGAAAAACAACGAAATACAGGCCCTGATATCGGCGATCGGATCGGGCGTGGGGGAGGACTTCGATGGCGAGCGTGCACGGTATCACCGCATTGTCCTGATGACGGATGCCGATGTGGACGGGGCGCATATCCGCACCCTGCTGCTTACCTTCTTCTTCCGGTATATGCCCGACCTGATCGAGCGCGGCTATGTCTACATCGCACAGCCTCCCCTCTACCGGATTTCAAAGGGAAAGGCGGAGCGCTATGCATACGACGAAGATGAAATGAAGTCGATAATGGCGGAATTCGGTGAAAAAGGCGTTCATATTCAACGATATAAGGGTCTCGGCGAGATGAATGCCTCCCAGCTCTGGGAGACGACGATGAGCCCTGAGTCCCGCGTGTTCAAGCAGGTGAATATCGAGGATGCCAGCTATGCGAACGAGATCTTCGAGAAACTGATGGGAGAGGATGTTCAGGCACGGAAGGATTTCATCCGGCGTCATGCAAAGGAGGTGACGAACCTTGACATCTGAGGAGTCCCGGGTCATTCCGATCAATATCGAGGAGGAGATGAAATCCTCCTATATCAATTATGCAATGTCGGTAATCATCGGGCGTGCCATTCCGGACGTGCGTGACGGATTAAAACCCGTTCATCGCCGCACCCTCTTCGCCATGGGCGAGATGGGGAACACGAGCGACAAGCCGTTTAAAAAGAGCGCCCGTGTTGTCGGAGACGTCATGGGTAAATATCACCCGCACGGCGATGCATCCATCTACGATACCCTTGTCAAGATGGCACAGCCCTTCTCGTACCGTTACATGCTTGTCACCGGGCAGGGGAACTTCGGTTCGATTGACGGAGATGCCCCCGCAGCGATGCGTTATACGGAAGCCCGGCTCGATCCCATCGCCGAACTGCTCCTGGAGGATATCGATAAGGATACCGTTCCATTCGGGCCGAATTTCGATGAATCCCTCGAGGAACCGCTTGTACTTCCCGCGAAAGTGCCGAATCTCCTCATCAACGGTTCCAGCGGCATTGCAGTCGGGATGGCCACGAATATGCCGCCGCACAATCTCAGGGAGATTGCGGGAGCCGTCTGCGCCACTATCGATAACCCGGACGTCACGTCGCTCGACCTGATGGAGTTTGTTCCGGGCCCTGATTTCCCGACCGGCGGCATCATCCTCGGCACGGACGGGATTCGGAGTGCCTACACAACGGGGCAGGGGCGCATTCGCATCCGCGGTGTCGCCGAGATCGAGGAAGGCGCGAAGAAGACCGCCATCATCATCTCCGAGCTGCCCTTCCAGGTGAACAAAGCGCGCCTCATCGAACTGATGGCGAACCTTGTCAGGGAGAAGAAGATTGAGGGGATCTCCGATATCCGCGACGAATCCGACAAGGAGGGCATCCGGGTGGTCATCGAGTTGAAGAAGGGCGTGATGCCCCTCGTCATCCTGAACCAGCTTTACAAGCACACTCCGCTTGAAACCACATTCGGTGTCATCAATCTCTCGATCGTCGACCAGCAGCCCCGTGTACTCGGGCTGCGGGAGATGATCGCGAAATTCCTCGATCACCGGATCGTTGTCGTCAGGAGGCGGACGGAGTTCGATCTCCGGAAGGCGGAGAGCCGGATTCACATCCTGCTGGGGCTGCTCCTCGCCCTCTCCCGGATTGATGAAGTCATTGCCGCGATCCGCGCATCCTCCACGACGGACGAGGCGCAGGACAAGCTGATAACAACCTTCGGCCTCGATACGGTGCAGGCCGATGCCATTCTCAAGATGCAGCTCCGCCGCCTCGCGGCCCTTGAGCACCGGAAAATTCTTGATGAGCGGGACGCTCTGGAGAAGGAGATCGCACGGCTAAAAGAGATTCTTTCCGGGGAGGACCGGATTAAAAATGAAATCAGGAAGGAAATTGTCGCCATCGGCGAACGGTTCGGCGATGCCCGCAGGACCCGTATCGCCACCGAATTCGATGCGATCGACAGAGAAGATCTCATTGAGGACAAACCCGTTCTCGTCTCCCTGACCGCGCATAATTACATCAAGCGCATGCCGCTGGAGACGTACCGCGGTCAGCACCGCGGCGGGCGCGGCATTATCGGCATGGCCACCAAGGAAGAGGATTACGTGGAGAATGTCTTTACGGCAAATACCCACGACTACCTTCTCTGCTTTACATCCCAGGGGCGTGTGTACTGGCTGAAGGTCTATGATATACCCGAAGCGGTACGGACAGGAAAGGGGAAGGCTATCGTCAATCTTCTTAACCTGCAGGATGAACGGGTAACGACGATTATTCCTGTCAGGGAATTTTCCGAAGATCACTATTTCCTGTTCGCAACGAGATATGGTACGGTGGCCAAGATTACGCAGGCGGAATTCTCGCGTCCCCGGCAGACCGGGATCAATGCGATCACGCTGCGGGAAGGTGACGAACTGGTGGACGTGAAGAGCACGGACGGCACGAGCGAACTGATCCTGACGACCCGGCACGGGCAGAGCCTCCGGTTCAGGGAAGATGAAGTCCGTACACTTCACAGGAACGCAATGGGAGTCCGGGGGATCAAACTGCGGTTTGAGGACGTACTTCAGTGCGTCACCGTGGTGGAGCATGATCACCTCCTGACCATCACGGAGAGAGGGTTTGGGAAGCGAACCGAATTCGATGAATTCCGTGGTCACGGGCGGGGTACGATGGGGGTGCGGAACATCCAGACCGACCAGAGCGGAGGAGTTGTCGCATCACGCGCCGTATCAAACGATGATGATATCATCCTCATGAGCACGTCCGGCATCGTCATGCGCACACCGGTATCCGAAATCTCGATCCAGAAGCGAAATACACGCGGCGTTAGGATCATGAAGATGGATGCGGGCGACCGTGTGGTGGATTTCGCCGTGCTTCAGAAAGATCTGGAAGACTGAAAATCCCCGCCTGCATCTCCCGGCGGGGATACACCCTTTTATATTTTCTCTTCCCTATAGCCTGTTCATGGACAATCAAAAGATAATAATCGCGCTCCTCGCCGTGCTTGTCATTCTCCTCGCCGCCGTTGTGGCGGTGATCCTTATGCCCCCGGCCGCCGGGACGAACGGTCTCAACGGCCTTTCCGGAACCGTTACGCCGACACCGACTCCCGGGGTTGAAGCCGGCTCCGGAAATCAGCAGGATGCACCGTCGGCACAGGCGATGACGACCACCGAGCTGGTGAACTCAATCGCCACCATGGAAGTCACTGCCGATGTGGCTGACTGGGATGCAACGCCCGGCAACAACGGCTATGTCATTCACTACCGATTCTTCGATGCAGCCGGGCGGCTGGTGACATTTGCCGGGGCAAACCGTCCCGTAACGGTCTACGCCTATACGCCGGAGACCGACATCAACAAAAACACCATCAGCAATCCCCGCGTGATCTTCAAGGGGTACACCAGAATTACCGCATCAGCGGACGGGGACCCTGCATATCCGCTCTCCGGCATCTACATGCCTTTCCGGGACATCACATATTCCGCACTGGACCGTGGCGTCGGGAAGATTACCCTTGAAATGACGCTCCCCAACGGCAATACGATCAGCGGATCCGCCATATACCGCTTCCCCAAATAATTTTTTTCGCGCATTTTTACCTGTGGTTTCTTCATGCAGGAGAGCGGATGGCCTGTAGGTACTGCACACAGGGGGGATGTGGCATGTTTCAGACGACGGTGACGATCGATACGCATGGTGAGGGGGATATCATCAACCTGACCCCGGCGGTTGAGGATTTTGTGCGAAAAAGTAATGTGGATTCCGGGATCGTTACGATTTTTGTCGTGGGATCGACGGCGGCAGTCACGACGATAGAGTACGAACCGGGGGTCCTTTCCGATCTCAGGCGGTCCCTGGCGGTGCTTGCACCGGATGATGCCGCCTATGCCCATGACCGTGCGTGGGGAGACGGTAACGGCCGGTCACACGTGAAGGCGGCGCTTGTCGGCCCGTCACTCTCCGTGCCCGTTGCAGGCGGAGTGCCTGCGTGCGGGACATGGCAGCAGATCGTCCTTCTTGAGCTTGACGTCCGGGAGACCCGCCGCCGCTCCGTGGTAATCACGATACAGGCGGCACATGCATTCTGAGTGATCCACGAGTGCAGTCCCGCGTCAGGCGAGCGGATAAAAAACAGTATTTTTAATCGAGTGGAACAGTTTCAAGCTGCGATACCAGTTCCCATATCCGGGTGCGTGCGTGGACCGGCATATTCGGATCATTGCTGATTTCATCGATTTTCGAGATGGCTGTGGCGGCACGCAGCCCGATACCTGTCGATGTATTCATGAGAATGCCGCGGGTTTCGTCTGCAACCCGACGGATATTGCGGGGAATAGTACTATCTTCTATAATTTGCTGGAGCATCTGGATGCATCCGTTTATTGTCTGTTCTGGATTAGCCATGAGATCAACCCTCTTATTATTATTTAGATGGAGGCTGTATATGATAGTTAAGAAAGAACGGAGATTTCCGGATGAAAAAAGATGATGAGATAATGGCGGAATATCTTTTAAAAGGGGGAAAGATGCTCTCCACGACGTGCCCCGTGTGCGGTTCGCCCCTCTTCGAAGTCAAAGGGGAGACGGTCTGCGTTGTCTGCCGCGAGCACGGTCGGGAAAGCGGGACTCAGACGGCAGCACAGGACGCTGCGGCTGTCTCCCCCGCACCCGGGGTGCACAGCCATACAGGGACACGAATAGCCAGCGGAGAACGTCTCGACGGGATTCTGGAGGAGACACTGGTGGCACTCTGCGAGCGTATAAGGGATGAGAAGCGCCCGGAAGACTGCCTGACACTGATGGAATGCATCCGGATGGGCATCGAGGCGCGCACATACCTCTAGTCTTTTTTCTCCGTGTACCGCCTGCCCGCAAGGTCTGCGATCGTCCGTGCGGTCTTCACACCCACGCCCGGCACCGTAGCAAGATCGCCTTCGTCCGCAGTGACGACGTTTTTGAGGCTGCCGAAATGTGCAAGAAGTTTTTGTGCCTGTTTCGGGCCGATTCCCGGGAATGCCGTGAGAATATACTCCATCTGATCGTCATATGAGCGGTATGCCTTTCGGGGATGGGCCTGTCGTTCACCCGGTTCGGATCCCTCCCTCTTCGCGAGGACATATATCACCTCGGCGGTTTCCTCCGGCGACCGGGTATAAAAGATACTGACTCCCATATCGACGGCAATGGCGGCAAGCGCTCCCCGTATCGCATTGGGAAGAATATTACGTTCGCTGAAGACGTCGTCACCCTCGACGATGAGCACCGGACGGGAAACGGCGTGTGCCATGGTGCGGATCTGGCCGAGAAGATCGCGCTCTACGAGTGTATCGACGAAGTCGCGGGTCGTCTTTCGCTCAACGAGGATCCTCTCCCCGATCGCGTAATCGCCGGATTCCATTCTTCGGATGTCGAGATTCGCACCGAGGGCGTGGAGGCGTTCGACGACTCTCGATGCTGTCTCCCGATCATCGGCGATGATGCGGGGGCCTGCCGCCGGGACGAACGATCCGATGGATGTCTGGAGGGGCGCATGGTCAGGTGCGTGCTGCCTGCTCAGGGTCCGGATGCCGGATTGCATCTCGCGCTCGCGGTTCTGGCTTACATACCGGAATACTTCGTCCGATGTTCCGCGGGTAACGAGGACGATAATTCTTCCGCTTCCGTGGCGGCCCGTACGGCCTTTTCTCTGGATGCTCCTGATCTCGGAGGGGACCGCCTCGTAGAAGATTACGAGATCGGTCGAGGGCACGTCGAGTCCCTCTTCGCCGACGGATGTCGCCACGAGCACCGGGAATTCACCCTGCCGAAAATCGCTGAGTGTCTGGAGCTGTTTCTTCTGGGAAAGCCCCTTTTCGGAGTCCCGGGCAGACTGTCCGACGAACCGGCGGGACGGTATGCCCCGTTCGTTCAGGTGATCGACAAGCAGGCTGACAGTGTCGCGGTAACTGGCAAAAACGATGACTCTGCTCTCCGGAAATTCTGAAAGCTGGATGGATACAAGGTTTGCGACGATCCCGGGTTTCGGGAGAAGTTCGGTGTCCCACGATCCGGTTGTGTCACGGAGACCGATGAATGCGGGATCCGACGCGAGACGCCTGCTTGCCTTCGAACCCGCGGGATCATGCCCCTCACGGGTGAGCTTTTCCATGTACTGCCGGATCGCAACGCTTCCCTGTGTCTCTGCGAGCGCGATGGCATGGCGGAGTTTCATGCATTCGGCATACACGGATGCCGCCTGAAAAGCGGTCGGGTCCCGCTTTGTAATTCTCCGCTGGATGGAGGCGTTGAGTGCGTTAAGCGCCTTCATCGAGACCTGGTTTTTCCGCGGCACGGTGAATCCCTGGCCTGAAAGCCAGTCGAGGCGGGACCCGATGAGATCGTTGAGGGTGTTCACTGCATGGGAAAGGGGAGCGGGAAGATCCACCTGAATATACTGCACCTCGCGCTCGTGGATGTACGGGCGGACATCCGCGTCCTCCTCCGTCCGCGTCTCGACAATGGAAATGCCGAGGTGCTCGCAGACCTCCTGCACCCGGTCGGTATTGCTTCCGGGTGACGCGGTCATCGCAAGAATGAGGGGGTCTGCCGCCCGCTCCCGGTATTCACGCGCGATGAAGACGTACGCGTAATTGCCGACCGCCCTATGGCACTCGTCGACGATCAGCAGGCTGACGTCCCCGAGGTTGTAGCGGCCGGCGAGGACGTCATTTTTGATTACCTGCGGTGTCGCCGTGATGATGCGTGCGGCGTTCCATGCCGCGGTGCGTGCCTCCACCGGCGTTTCCCCGGTGAACATCGCACACCCTGCCCCTTCCCCGGCTTCCCCGTCGGTCACGAGGAGCGTCCGGGACAGGAAACGGTAATGCTGTTCTACGAGCGGTTTCGTCGGTGCAAGCATGAGCACCCGCCCCGCCGTGGTATGGAGCCGCGATGCAGCTGTAATGGCTGCAACTGCCGTTTTTCCGAGCCCTGTCGGCAAAACGACCATGGTATTGCCGTCCAGTGCATGCACTGCAACGGCGAGCTGATAGGCACGCTCTTCGAGGCTGCCGGATCGGATGCGGGGATGGCTGATGTATTTCATTTCTTCAGCATATCAAAGTGCAGCGTCCCGTTGATGAGTAAACGAAGCGTTTCCGGTACGTCGCTGAGACTGATGCGCACCTGGTTCATGGAATCGCGGTCCCGGATCGTGATCGTGGAGTCCGCGAGTGTATCATAGTCGACGGTTATCGCAAAAGGCGTCCCGATCTCATCCTGCCTGCGGTACCGTCTCCCGATTGCACCGGTATCGTCATATTGCGCGAGGATTCCCCGTTCAACGAGCGATCGGGTGACGGACAAAGCAATCTCATCAAGGCCGTCCCGGTTCATCAGGGGAAATACGGCGGCTTGAACCGGAGCGATCCGGGGAGGAAGGCGGAGTACTTTCCTGATCTCTCCTTCCACCATCTCTTCATCGTACCGGTGTTCGAGAATGGCGTACATCATGCGGTCGATGCCGTAGGAGGGTTCGATCACATGCGGGCGAACGTCTACGCCCCGTATCTCGACGTCCTCTTCCACTTCGCGGTAGAGATCACTGCTGATAAATACACGTTCGCCGTCAAGGAAAATCTCTACGCCGTCTTCTCCCGGCTCCGCAGTCGCGAGTGCTTCGGCAATCTGTTTTGCCTTTCCGCGGTACCGTGGTCCGAGAACTCCCATGTCGGGGATGATCCGCCGTTTTCTTTCGAACCTGACGGTATCGTAGGGGATGAACACCGTAAAAGAATCGCCGCTGTGGGCTGCATGTGCCCGGAGGTCGTAATCGGTCCTGTCGGCGATACCGACCGTCTCCACCCAGCCGAACCGCTCCGAAAAGATCTCGGCATCCCAGCAGTCCTCGGCATAATGGGCCCGTTCGTCGGGCAGGTGCTGCCGGAAGCGGAGTTTCTCTTCCAGCACCCCGGCACGCACGAGCAGTTCATGTGTCAGCGCAAGATAATACGCGACATATTCGTTTGCCACAAGACCGCGGGATACGGCGTTCTTCATCGAAATACGAAGTGGAGGGGCAGCCGTCTGCTGCTGGACAATCCCGAGGAGCGGCATTTCGTAGTCGGCATAGAGAGCGAAGTTCGGATGCTCCTTCTGTTCGGGATGCACGAAGATCTCCGCCTCCGCCTGCGTGAATTCCCTCAGGCGAATCATACCCTGCCGCGGTGAAATCTCGTTCCTGTACGATTTTCCAATCTGCACCGCGCCAAACGGGAGTTTGTTCCGATAGAACCGGACCAGACGGTTGAAGTCGGTAAATATCCCCTGCGCCGTTTCCGGTCGTAAATATCCCGTACGCTGTGATCCCGGCCCGATCTGGGTTTCGAACATGAGGTTGAAGTCAAATACTTCCACGTCGCCCAGTTCCCCCTCGCACGCGGGGCAGGGGAGGAGGCGCAAAAACGCCGAGAGTTCGGGTGCGGAAAGGACTGCCGCGTCCTTTTTCCCATGTGCTTCGGCGATGTGGTCGGCCCGGAGATATTCCCGGCAGTGAGGGCACTGGCACATCTTGTCTGCAAAGCCCTTTACGTGACCGGAGGCGATATAAATCGCTTCCGCGCCGACTGTCGGGCATTCGATCTCATAGTATCCTTCACGGATGACGTAGAAGTCCCGCCAGAGATCCTCCACTTTCCGCTTCATCATCGCGCCGAGCGGTCCGTAGTCGACAAATCCGGCAACCGCACCGTAGCACTCTGATGTCGGCCATACAAAACCCCGTCGTTTTGCAAGTTCCATTACCGATTCGTATATATCGCCCATCAGGATCACATTGCTTCTTCATACATCGACGGCAGATTATAAAATCTTTTTAAAGCTCTCCTTTTACGCCATAAAAGAAACCATTAAGTAGAATTGTGTATACAGTAAAGCAGAATTTCAATGTGGTCCTGCCATGCGTGATGATAATAAGAAAAAGCAGCTCCTTGAGCTCTTCACAACGATTACCAGCAAGACACGAATTGTCGAGCCGATGAAAAAGATCCATGGAACTCTTCGCGATAAAGATGCAATCGAGCGGGAAATCGCTCTTATAATGCGTGAAATTCTTGAACAGGGACATTTTAAAACAAAATTAAGCCCGCGTGATCTGGCCAAGCTGGTGTGTTCATATTATGACGGACATAACGATACCGAGATTGCCAGGGTGCTGGGCGATGAAAAACTGAGCAAAACGGTTGCACGTGCCCGGGTTCGCCTCAAACTTTTTCGAGATCTTGATTTCAAGATGCCTTTTGAACGAAAGGAGATGGAAGAGCGCCTCAATTCCGGCAAGACCATGAAAGAGGTCAGCGACGAGCTCGGAATCAGTCCGTCGACTCTCCGGGAATACCGGCACGTGATCGATCAGGAACGCGACATAACCCTCGATCCGTTTCTCGAACGCATCAGGGATGTGATGGAAGACCGGGATCTGACCGAACAGATGACACGGGGCCTGAATAACGACGGATTAAGCGAAGCCATCGATATTTCGGAAGCGGAAATTATCGACGCCTCCTGATGCCTGATGGCGCCGGGATGCAACTTTTTTTATTGAAATCTCCCGTATCAATCAGACATGAGACTGAGATGGCTGGGACATGCCTGTTTTGTTCTCGAGGGGTCGAAGCGTGTCGTGGTGGATCCGTACGTGCCGTCCGGAACGGGTGATCTCGCACCCGACATTGTTGCGGTCACGCACGGGCATGCGGATCATATGGGCGATACTGTCGCACTTCGTGCAAAAACCGTCGCCGGAAACGAGATTGCGAAATATCTTGCCTCCCGGGGCATCGATTCGGTGGCATTAAACCTGGGCGGCAGCATCGATCTCGAGGGTGTCCGGTTTACCATGACACCCGCTCTTCACTCCGGCTGGCTTGAGGAGGCGGGGCACGGATTCTACGGCGGATGCGCCGCAGGTTTCGTCATACGCATGGACGGCATATCCGTCTATCACGCGGGCGATACCGCGGTTTTCTCCGACATGACGCTCATTCGTGACCTGTACCGCCCCGACGTGGCACTCCTGCCCATCGGCGGACGCTTTACGATGGGGCCTGAGGAAGCGATGATGGCGGCGAACTTCATCGGCGCTCCGCTTGTCATTCCCATGCATTACAATACCTGGCCGGCGATTGCACAGGATCCTACGGCGTTCCGGCAGGCCCTCGAACGCACGACGGATATCCGGGTACGTGTGCTCGAGCCGGGGGAGAGCATCGATCTCGACGAATTAAAAAAGAAATAAGCGGCCGTTTATTCGGTCCAGGGGAGAAGCCCCTTCTTTTTCCGGTACTGATTGATGGCCTCGCGAATCGCACCCTCGGCGAGCACCGAACAGTGCAGCTTTTTTTCCGGAAGGCCCCCAAGCGCATCCGATACCTGCCTGTTTGTCAGTTTCCACGCTTCTTCAAGGGTTTTTCCCTTGATCATTTCCGTTGCCATACTGCTTGACGCGATGGCCGCAGCACATCCGAGCGTCTGGAACTTCACGTCCACTATCCGGTTATCCCTGATGGTGAGATAGATCTTCGTCGTGTCCCCGCATTCGGGGCTCCCGACTTCAACGACCGCGTCCGCATCCGGGATCTCACCCACGTTTCTCGGGTGCTGGAAATGGTCCATTACGATATCGTTGTACATCCGGCAATCCTCAGAAATAATTTAGGTTTTCACCGGTGATAAGGCACGCAGGCGCCGGACCGCCCCAGGGAGCACCGCGAGCACGGAATCGATATCCCCGTCGGTGGTCAGATCCCCGAGCGACAACCGGATCGAGGATCGTGCAAGCGCGGGATCAACGCCGCAGGCCATCAGCACGTGGGACGGCAGGTCTGATCCCGAACTGCAGGCACTCCCGGTCGAGCAGCATATCCCCCCGGCATCGAGGAGCATGAGCAGCGCTTCCCCGTCGATACCCGGAAAAGAGACATTGATGTTGCTCGGAAGCCTCTGAACGGGGTGGCCGTTTACCTGTGCGTCGGGGATGCCCGCGAGGATTCCCGCGAGCAGCCGGTCGCGCATATCGGCTATTTTCCGGCTGTGCCCCGTGATATCGGAGGTCGCCCGTTCGATTGCCGCGCCCAGTCCGACGATAGCCGGCAGGTTTTCCGTTCCGGCGCGTCGCGCCGATTCCTGTGCCCCTCCATGGATGAACGTGTCGATGTTCACTCCCTCACCGATGTAGAGGGCGCCGATGCCTTTCGGGCCGGAGAATTTGTGGGCCGAGAGAGAGAGAAGGTCGATGTGCATCTTCTCCACATCGATCGGGACGTAGCCTATCGCCTGCACCGCATCGGTATGGAAGTATACACCCGCTTCTGCTGCGATCCTGCCTATCTCTTCCACCGGCTGGAAGGTTCCCACCTCGTTGTTCGCGGTCATGACCGAGATAAGTACTGTTTCGTCCGTGATCGCGGCGCGGACGGTGTCGGGATCGACCGTTCCGTACCGGTCGACCGGAAGATAGGTGACCGTAAATCCCTGTGTTTCCAGGTACTGGCAGGTATGGAGCACGGCGTGGTGCTCGATCGCGCTGGTGATGATATGCCTGCCCCGCTGTCGGTTTGCGAAAGCAACGCCCTTGATGGCCCAGTTGTCCGACTCGGTCCCCCCTGCGGTAAAAAATACCTCTGAAGGAGATGCGCCGAGCGCCCGGGCGACACGCCCGCGTGCCTCCTGCAGCGCCTTCCGGGAGGTGCCGGCAAGCCGGTAGAGCGACGAGGGATTGCCGAACCGTTCGGTAAAATACGGGAGCATCGCCGCGACCACGTCCGGGTGGGTCGGTGTGGTCGCCGAATGGTCCATATAGATCAGGCGGGACTGCCGCGTCGGATCGGTTTCGTTCATACGTACCAGAGGGATTCGCTCTCCGGACCTATTACACATTTCTTCTTTGCAACCGGAGGGAGCGAAAAAAAGAGAGGATACCGGTGTGCCGGGATTTCAGAAATCCGTCATGACACGGAACTGGTCGATCTCTTCGCTGTTCAGTTCCTCGAGGAATCCTTCCGCAGCATTCGCGATGTTCTTGCTCGCGGTGATGGCACGGCCGACGACGATGATATCGGCACCAGCTTTCAGTGCTTCCTTCACGACCGGCTGGCGGATGCCGCCTGCGGTCGCGATCAGTATCTTCCCTTTCGCGGCCTTCCGGATTGCGGGGATGTCTCCCCAGTTGTAGTCTGTTCCTTCCGCATCGATGGGACGGTGCATCTCGACGACGTCGGGGGAGGCTCCGCGCTTTGCGAGTTCAGCAATAACCTTTGCGGGTGCGGCAACGTTCAGCATGTCGATGACAGAGTAAATACCGGTCTTCTTCGCCTCGAGAATGGCTTTCTCGAGCGTGCTGATGGGCGCAAGGCCCGAGACGACGACCGCGTCGGCGGATGCGTTTGCCGCCATCCGGGCCTCGAGATTTCCGGTGTCAAGGGTCTTTAAGTCGGCGATGATGAACGCATCGGGCCGGATGTTTCTGATCTCCCCGATAATGGCGAGCCCGAACTGTTTGATGAGGGGCGTTCCCGCCTCGATGATCAGGTGGTCGTTTTTCGGCAGCTCTTCAAGCACCTGCCTGACCTTCCCCATCTCCACGAGGTCGAGGGCGACCTGCAGATAGGGGGGATCCCACAGGCGCTGGACCTTGAATCCCATGACCGCATGGGGTGCCCTGTCCTTCTCGTAGAGCAGGGTGTCAGTTCCCGGAAACTTCTCAAAGGCGCGTTTTATTGCGAGTTTCATCGCCCCGTAATTATAGCGGTAGATACGGTTGAAATCACGTGCTTCGGGATTGAGATAGATGCTCGCGAGGATGACGATCTCTTCGATGCCGGTATCTCCGAAAATTCCCTCCTCAAGGGAATCGGCCACCGCCTTGGCAACCGCGGCCTGTACGGGGCCGAACATCTCGGTTACCTGCGCTTCCTTTTTCAGGGTGACTTTTGGTATGATGAGCGTTGCGGGTTTTGCGAGCAGGTTCGGGCGCACAACGGCAAGCAGGGGTGTGTGCCCTGCAGATAAATGTGATGCCGAATTTGCAAAAGCCGTTCCGACAGGCCCGGTTTTATCCCCTATCAGCAGGTCGATGTGGGCAAGTTCCGCCCCCTCTCCAACGAGTGCTTCTCCGATAAGATACATAAACGTCTCCTTGTTGAACTATTCATTGGTGCAGTTGTTTAATTAAAGGTGTGGAAAAATGAGTGGGGTCGGTGAGATTTGAACTCACGATCGACGGGTCTCTCCGACATGCGAATGAGCACATCTGCATCAGTGCTCCAACGGATCATCATCCTTGAATCAGGAGACCCATTGTTCATCATACGCAAAGACCGCTGGAGCCCGTCGCCATGCCGGACTAGGCCACGACCCCCCGGATTGCAGTAGATACAAGGCGGTAACGGAATTTAAGAATTGTGTTATGAAGTAAAAGAAGTAACAATAAGATATCCTGAACCAGATGTACTACGAATGGTTGCGGGAAGTTATGCAAGCGGGATCTCTTCGACACCGCTGAAGGGCCTGACTATCGGCGAAATGCTGAAGCAGATCTGTGATTCCTATCCGGACACTGAAGCGATTGTCTCCGTGGAACAGAATATCCGGTACACGTACCGGGAGTTTCTCGTAAAAGTGGAAGAGGTTTCCCGCGGTCTCATGGCGCTCGGCGTCGAAAAGGGAAACCGGGTCGGTATCTGGGCAATGAACTACGCGGAATGGGTGATTGTCCAGTTTGCAACCGCGAAGATCGGGGCGATCATGGTGAACCTGAACCCCGCCTACCGGACATACGAACTCGAATATGTCCTCAAGCAGGCCGAAATTCACACGATTCTTCTGCAGGGACGTTTCAAGACATCCGACTATGTCGGGATGTTTTACGAGGCGTGCCCTGAGGCGATCGAAAGCCGTCCCGGCAGAATCAACAGCGATAAATTCCCTTTTCTCAGAAACGTGGTTTTCATCGGGGACATTCCCTATAACGGGATGTTTATGTGGAATGAAATGATTGAAAAGGGCCAGAATATCAGCCGGGACGAACTCACGGAGCGCGAAGAGTCGCTGACATTCGACGATCCCATCAACATCCAGTATACGAGCGGAACGACGGGATTTCCGAAAGGTGTCGTGCTGACCCATCATAATGTCCTGAATAACGGGTTTTTCATCGGCGAGGGGATGAAATTCACAGAAAAGGATCGCCTCTGCATCCCCGTGCCATTCTATCACTGCTTCGGCATGGTGCTCTCGAACCTCGCCTGCGTCACCCACGGCTCCACCATGGTGCTTCCCTCCCCCACGTTCGACGCCGAAGCCGTGCTGCGAACGGTGCAGGAGGAGCGCTGCACTGCGCTCCATGGCGTTCCCACGATGTTCATCGCAGAACTCCGGCACCCGAATTTTTCGAAGTATAAATACGATACGCTCCGGACCGGCATCATGGCAGGCTCGCCGTGCCCCGTCGAGGTGATGAAGGAAGTCAACACCCGTATGAACATGTCGGAGATCGTGATCGTGTACGGGCAGACCGAGACGTCGCCCGGCGTCACGATGACCACCACCACCGACCCCATCGAGCGGCGTGTCTCCACGGTGGGAAGGACGTTTCCGCATGTGGAGCTCAAGATCGTGGATCCCCAGACCCAGAAGATCGTCCCCCGGGGGATGCCGGGCGAGATCTGCGCACGGGGCTATGTGGTGATGAAGTGCTACTACAACAACCCGAGCGCCACGCACTCAACCATCGATGCGAACGGGTGGAACCATACGGGCGATCTGGGCGAGATGGATCAGGAAGGCTATGTCCGCATTGTCGGGCGCCTGAAAGACATGGTGATCCGCGGCGGCGAAAATATCTACCCCCGGGAAATCGAGGAATTCCTGCACCTGCACCCGAAGATCCAGGATGCGTATGTTTTCGGTGTGCCCGATGTGAAGTACGGCGAGGAGCTGATGGCGTGGGTGAAGCCCGAGGACGGCTTGGAGCTGACCGATCAGGAGATCCGCGACTGGTGCACCGGGAAGATTGCGAGGTATAAGATCCCCCGCTACTTCAAGTTCGTCGACGAGTTCCCGATGACCGTCTCCGGCAAGATCCAGAAGTTCAAGATGCGGGAAGCGGCAATCGAAGAGCTCAACCTCGAGGAAGCATCAAAAATCGAGACCGCCTGAACCCAATTTTTT
>LKUD01000028.1 GCA_001412355.1 Methanoculleus sp. SDB | reverse complement strand
AAGGAAGACGGTTCTCTTGTTGCATGGGGATGGGATGAATATGGCCAGTGCAGCGATGTCCCGGCAGGAACGGATTTTACACAGATTTCTGCAGGCTATTCTCACAGCTTTGCGATGAAGGGAGCTGCACCTTCGCCGGTTGCCTCCATAAAAGCCGAAAATTCCTGTTGTGAAGGATCCGATATCAGCTTCGATGCATCTGGTTCCTCCAACACACTATCTGATACCAGATATGAATGGGACTTTGGCGACGGAGGAACAGATTCCGGTATACTCGTTGATCACATGTATAAGGACAATGGCGAATATCGGATCACCCTGATAGTCACCAACCCTGACGGTCAGGCTGCTACTGCAACATCATCAGTTACCGTCTCAAATGTTGCACCTGTTATTATTTCAGTGTCAGTTCCCGGGTCGGTATCTGTTGATACAACTGTTTTGGCTTCGGCACTATTCTCAGATCCCGGCTTTGATACTCACGAAGCCTCGTGGGACTGGGGTGACCTGGCGGGAGGAGATATGACCGGCATCGTTGATGAAGGAACCGGGACTGTCTCAGGTTGTCATGTCTATACGAGAGAGGGAGATTGCGAGGTGAAACTGACGATAACTGATGATGATGGAGGGTCTGCAACCGAGTGTGTCATAATTACCGTAACGACGTCTGCACCACCACCCTCTACCCCTGAACCACCGGTAGTCCCTGAATTTCCAACTCTTTTTGTACCTTTTATGCTGATTTTAGGCCTTGCAGGAGTTGTTCTGCTGGAACGGCAGAAACACTAATTTTCAGACATTTTTCAGAGCTGGCCCTAACGGCGTCCCTCGACCCGCCCAGTTCAAAGATGGCATTTTGCTCTTTAATCTCCCTTCCAGCCTGATTTTCCTTTTACCCACTCCCAAAGCTTTAACCGAACGGGCAATACCCGATTACCGCATACCGCATCGGAAACCGGTTCGGCACGAACACGTATGACGTCACATGGCAGGCAAAGACCGGATTGAAACCTGAAACCGGCCTTTCAGGTACGGTGATCCGGGTCTGCCCATGTGGATACGGGTTATTGGCAGGGCGTCCTCAGGTCCAGAGATCGCGGCCGCGGTCCAGATCCGCGGGATCGAGCTCCATCAGCCGGTCCGGGTAGGTGGCGAAGAATGTCTGGTGATCGAGGCGATCTTCGCCGAACCTCACGATCCATGATTTGAGGATGTTTTTCGGTGCACAGATGGAGATCCTCCCTTCCCGGTATTTCTCCACCGCGTCAAGGAAGAATGCTTTCTCCTCGCGGGTCAGCCGGTCCCGGAAATGGCCGCCGGCATGGAGCAGCGCATTGACGTTTGCGGTGTACCGCGGTGCCGTGGCGAGTGCACGGGCGAGCTGCTCTCCGTAGCGCTCCATTAGCAGAGCGGGTGCGAGCCCGTCGTGATTTGCGACCGTTCTGCCCATCTCCCGTTCCTGTCTCTGATTATGTGCCAGGAGCAGCAGTTTGTTCTCCGAATGAAACCTGACAAGGGCACCCACGCTCCCCGATGCCCGCACCGTCCGGAACTCCGAAAAGGTGTAGAGCCTCGTGAGGAAATGATCCCGGATACGCATGTTCCGGAGCCTGCCTTCGTCCTCGACGGGCATTCCGGGGAACCTCTTGAGCACAGAACGGGCAAAGAACCCGTCCGTTTTGCCGATGCTGGCCCCCTTGTCCGTTTCCGCATAGACCCTTACCTCTTTCATCCCGCAGGAGGGAGACTTGTTCTTGAGGATGAATCCGTCGATATGGGGAAGCGTGTCGAGGAACGACTCGGCAAAACGGGCCATCTCGTCCGAAACGTCCCGTCCGGTTGCAGGCTGCACAAGGTACTGTGCCCCGCCTTTCCGGACAATGCGAATGGGATCACGCGGCACGCCGAGCCCTATCTCCACCTCCGGGCAGACCGGGATGAAGTCGACGAACTCCTTCAGCCGGTCCACGATATGGCTCCTGATCATGTCGCCGTTACAGCGACAGTGATCGAATTCGATACACCTGCTCACCACCGCAGTCGGGGTAACAAATTTCCTCGCCATGGCTTTCCTCTCCCTGTTTCTTAACGAGACGAAGTGACGACACGATCGTTACTAAGACTATTGAACGATTTGCCCGCCCTCATCGTATGGGGACCACAAACAGTGGTGGACACTTCGTTACTATTATACCACCGGAAGGGCAACATTAATCCGCACCTTTTTCACGTGCCGAGATAGTCTAGCCCGGGAAGGCGGGGGCCTCGAAAGCCTCTGGTGCTTGGCACCACGGGAGTTCAAATCTCCCTCTCGGCGTTTTAATGAAATTGAATACGGAATAGAGAGAAACTTCAGTCTTTCAAATGTTTATCCTTTCGCCGGGAAATTCAACGTATCGGATCTGTTACAGGTGAATGCCGACTACGGAGCGTATCAAGAGCCCGACGGCAAAGGAGAGTGCGGCGAAACTTATGCTGATCGCGGCCATTTCCACGAATCGTTTTGTGAAACTGAGGTCTTTGGAGACGGAAAGGTAAAAGGTAAAGACCGTGATGATGCCGAGCGCGATGGCAACCGTCATCAGCAGCGCCAGAACATACGATTGCACGAGCAGAAACGGAAGCACCAGCAGGATCACGGTCAGCACATACGCGCTCCCCGTGTAAAATGAAGCCCGAAGGGGGTCACGCGATCCTTCATCCGCCTTCTCGGAGAGATACGCCGATGCAGCCATCGAAAAAGAGGCTGCCACTCCCGTAATAAGCCCTGCAACGGCAATGATCCGGGTGTTCTGGAGCGCAAAGGAGAGGGCCGCAAGCGTGCCGGTCAGTTCCACCCGTGCGTCGTTCAGGTCAAGCACCACTGAACCGGCATAGCGCAGGCGGTCTTCGTCAAGGAGATCAAGAAGGGAGCGTTCGTGGGCCTCCTCATCCTCCCGGATGCTTCGTGTTTCGGGAATGACAGATTCCAAATCGGTATACAGTCGCTGCGCTCTTTTTTCCCCGTTTTCCATCAGTTTCAGGGCAAAAGTCAGCCCGAACAGGCGGGCAATCAGGGAATACAGCAGCACTTTAACGCGGTCGGGGCGGATGTCCCTGCCAGACTGCCGCATGCCGCTGCTCTTTCGCTGCTATCGCCTCGAGCACCTGCCGGTTGTGCGGGTTGCTGCTGGATGCCGCAAGGTGCGTGTAAATGCGGTTATTTCATTTTCCTGCAGGGAAAGAAGGCGTTCCATAACTCCAGCATCGGTCCGATCCATGAGCGCACCTTTGTTCATTCAACCATGTGAAGAGAGGCTTAAAGACTGTTGTGGCGGGATCCCCGTCCGGACAATAGGGGAAAAACTTTTCCGGTTCCGGAATCGAAGCACTCCTTATGAAACTGACCGAGAGGACTGCTGTCCCGGAGAGAGTCGGGCCCGACCAGTCTGTCAAGAGCCCCGGGAAGATCCCGCACCGCTGGATGAACGGGAGCGACACCCCATTCCGGTTATTCGTCGTCACGGTGCCGCTGCCGACACGCGAGATAAAACCGCTGTGATTACCATGGTCATCGAATCCGCCCCGAAGGCAATCGGTATCGTCTATGCTCTGCTTGCCGTTGTCGTCCTCGCCTCCCTCTGGTATTCCGGACGATTCTCCCGGCGTCGTGCCGCAAGTTTTCTTCTCGTCTCCGCCGCACTCGGATTTCTGATCTTCTCACCCGTTTTCCCTTATATGCTGCAGCTCCTTATCCTCCGGAATACCGGAGCGCTCGGCGTTCCGCTGCCCGCAGCGGCTGGCGGACTGCTTTTCTTCATCATCATCACCCTGCTCTGCGGGCGGATCATCTGCGGACATATCTGCCCGGTCGGGGCCGTGCAGGAGCTGATGTACCTGATCCCCCTCCCCCAAAACGGCCGGACTCTCACACCGCAGTCGATGGTCGTCCGCTTCGGGGCCTTCATCGTCATCCTCATAACCGGCGTGGGGTTCTCCGCAAACATCCTCGTCGCCCTCGGAATGAAGGATTTCTTCTATCTCACCCCGACGGGCGCGGGCTTCGTCATCTTCCTCGCGATCGTCCTGCTTTCGGCCACCGTGTACCGGCCGTTTTGCCGGTTCGTCTGCCCGTACGGTCTGTTGCTGGCCCTCGCCGCCGCACGGAGCCGGTGGAAGATCCGGCGGACGGATGCCTGCATCCGGTGCGGGAAGTGCGAGCGGGCCTGCCCCGTCAATGTCGCGGCAGAAGGCAACAGCCGTGCGGAGTGCTACCTGTGCGGCCGCTGCATGGAGGTCTGTCCCGTAGAGGGGGCGCTCGTGTACGGCCGCGAACCCTGACCAGCGAGCATAAAGCAGGGGGTGCCCACACGGTGAGAGATGACAGGGTACCGGGCCTGCCCGGACCCGCTGCGGCTGCGAGGGAATGAGCGGCGGGAGAAAAGCGCGTGATCGCCTCTCGTCAGATGCCGGCATCCCAAAGACTTCGCCATCGTAATATCCCGTGTGCTCTCACCGGGAGTGCATGACATTCCAGAAGAGAAGAACGCACGGGGCTCCGTGAGAGACCGTTTACGTCAGGGAACCGGCTGTGGATCAGGAGTCATTATCCGGGGTGACAAACCGATAATGCCCGTTCGGGATCGTCATCTCAAAGCAGGCGCCCGTTCCTTCGGTACCGGTCTCCCGGATTGTAATACCCGTAATTCCCAGGATATCCCGTGACAGGAAAAGCCCAAATCCGGTATTTTTTCCGAAATTCCGAGAGAAAATGCGGCCTTTAATATCGGCGGGCACGCCCACTCCGTCATCCTCGAAAAGCAGCCGGCCGTCCTCGCCGCTGGTAGTAAACGATACCGTAAAGCGGGTCACCTGTTCGCCATGCCGCAGGGAATTGTCCATTAAATTGAAAAAAACACGCTCAAGGAGCGGATCCGCATACACCTCAAGACCGTCCGCTGAGAGCTCAAGGGGGACATCGGCCGACGGCAGCTGCTCCCATGCCGTGCGCATGACGGTTTCGATGTGCTGCCACCGGGGAGCGGCTATGCCGATTTCCTCGTACATCCGGGTGAACATGATCTGCCGGGATACCGTATCGACGCATTCCATAACACGGTTGATCGAGGGGACGATCGCAGCATTCCCGGCAACCGATTCCCGTATCAGCTCAATATACCAGCGTATTGCCGTTATCTGGTTAAGGATATCATGCCGGGTGATGCCGGAGAGTATGCTGAGTTTTTTGTTTGCTTCCTGCAAAGCATCGAAAAATCGTTGTCTTTCGGTTATATCGAGGAGCGAGACGACATATCGTTCTGTGCCGGGGATGTGAGCAACGGTCACAGAGCAGTAAAGCTGATCGCCGCCCCGGCGCACAAACTGCATCTCGTAATTACGGGGGGCGTCTCGCGGATCGGCCTGCCTGCGCTGATGATAGGACCGGACCCGATCCCGATCTACCGCAGCCACGCAATCGGTCATTTTCATGCCCGTCATTGAATCCTGCGGATAATCGAGCAGTAAAGAAAATTCATGGTTGGCAAGGAGGATTCTGCCGTTATCCCCGACAATGGCGGTGGCTGCCCCGGTATTGTCAAATATCGTACGGTACAGTGCCTCACTTTCCCGGATCACCTGCTGGGTGTTGCGTTCTTCCGTGACATCAATGGCAATGCCCCGTATCCCGAGGATCTCAGTGCCATTCCGGATCGAGCTGGCGTGAATGACTACCGGAAACCTTTTTCCGCTTTTCGTAAGCGCCGTATATTCTCTTACCACCATATGGTCCCGATACACGTGTACAAGATTTTCCCGCACCCGATCGCGATCCTGTGGCACGATCAGATCCAGCATGCCAATACCCTCCGTTAATGCCTCTACAGGGTAGCCGTATGTTTCAAATGCCGCCAGATTAGCAAAGGTGATGCGCCCTTCCGTATCCGCCTCAAAAACAGGAAGCGGAAGAAGTTCCGTCAGCTCACGAAACCGCCGTTCGCTCTGTCGCAGTGCCAGCTCAATCGCCTTTTTTTCACTGATATCCGTCAGTGACATGACGGCGATGCCATCCGCGAGCATGGCAGCCGAAAGCAGAACATACATCACCCGGTCGTTTCGCCCGATGCGGATTTCCCTGCCGCTTACCGACGTATTCCGCTGTACTTCTTCTAAAAATGCCGTGCGTTCGGCAGTGTCCGGCCAGAGATACGCCAGGGAACACTGATTGGATCGGTCAGCACACCCGGCCACCATATCGGCGCAGATGCGGTTCGCGTCAAGTATCTCACCGGTAGTGACGTTCACAAGAAGGGTGCAGTCGGCGGAATTATTGAATATGGAGTGATATTTCATCTCGTTTTGCTGCAGGTCAGAGGCCAGCGACGAAACAATGACCCCGATAATCACATACACATAAAACTGCATGATACCCGCAATGAGATCGGGATCCGGATACGTCAGCAGGCCGAGAAGAGCAAGATAGCCAAGACCGGTGATGGTGGCAATCAGGGCGCCGCGACGAGGGTACCGGAACGCAAGAATAACAACCGGAAAATAACACAGGTGGGTGAGAACAACGGTAAGGCCGCCTGAGATCTGATGGAGGGCCACTTCGGAGAGGAGGATACTGAACAGCATGGATCCCACCAGCATGTAGCGAAGCCATTCCTGTTTCACCCGTAATCCTCCGGCACGATCCCTTGAGGCGTATGAGGAAATAAAAATTATTAATTATGCACGAAAAATACGAGAATTACTAAACTCATTCGGTCCCGCTTCACCGGATGAGGGGATCTGCCGTTCTTATCAAGAAGATCGGGCGGGGTGCTCCGGGTCCCGCCGCACCTCCGGGGAAGGCGGCGGTCAGGATTCTTTTCCGCTCTCCCGTGCCTCTGCAACCCGATATTCGTTCCCGGGAAACTATGGTGCTTTCGGATCCCGGCTGCCGACTACCCCTTGTTGGTCAAGAACAGGCTGAGTGACATCCCCGTAATCAATGCGACGAGCGCCTCCGAACGGAAATAATCCATCGAAAGCAGCGTTTCACCGGGTATGCCTCCCCAGAAATGTCCGAGTATCAGGGAGAAGATAAATCCGAGAATGCAGACGATGGCCAAATGCCTGACGCCGGTGCGGTAATCGGCGTACCTGATTCTGATGAAGATAAGAGCGGCAAGAATAAAGATCAGGAAAAATGACAGTCCCGCTTCGGCGGTGGCTGCTGCGATCGTCCTGGAAGAAAAAATCCCGAACTCCGCGATCACCAGGTACAGAATCACCATGCCGAGCGAATTTTCCCGGGTGAGATATTTCAACCGGTATGCGGCGGCGACAAGGGATGATGCTTCTGCCATGCCCGTACCGGGGGTGGCTGGCGTACCTGCCGCCTCCCCGCCGGGTATCGGTGGAGATTCTGGTACCAGCCTTTCCTGTTTGCGATGAGCCCATACGGCCGTTGCTGCCCGATACAGTGCGATTGAAACCGCGAATATGGCAATCAGCAGTCCCAGCGCACCAAAAAAAGCGACTTTCAGGGTGAACCCGGCTGCGAGACTCCTCCGGATAAAATCCAGCAGGAAGATGTGGGCAGAGATGGCGATTATCGCGAAAATGACGGTTTTTTTGGCGATCTCCAGGATGAGGGGGGTGACTTTCGAGAGAAGGACGGCACCGCCGTAGAGGAGCAGCAGCGTGATCAGGATAGCGATGAGATCGCCCGACCGGACGTGTGCCGGGAGGTTGAGGAGATACTCCATCCCCCAATCACGAACAAGCTGAAGAACCATTCTGCATCCGACCTGATACAGGAAACCCTGGGGAACCAAAAGGGATTAAGATATCTTCCACCATTGTTTACCGCCGAGAACCGGGACCCGGCCGGATTCAGGATATTCTCCGGTTCATCGGGGATGCTCCGGGTCCGATCGTACCAGGGATCAAACACGGTGATGGATTATCATAATACGGATCAGGCTCCAACGCTGAAATCAGTACGTGAACCCGAAACATCCTGTTCCGGGACGGAAAGGAGTGGCGATGGCGGGCGCACAATCCATCACGAGACAAAACCATGATGAAACCACCGGACGGAGAAGATAATTGTGTCAGCAGCAAAGCTCGGTGACGTTGCCTCCACGTCGCTCGTAACCCTGTACTGCCATGCAGTGGAGACGCAGTCTGAAAACCCGATTCTTTCCGATCCGAGGGCCGTTTTCATCGCCGGGGAGCTGGACGGGCGGCTCGCCGGATCGGACGACCGCCTGCACCGGGATCTCGTCGGCCGCTCGCTCGATCCCCGGCTTGTGGTGCACATCAGCCTCCGTGCGAAACGGTACGATGATTTTGTTCGGGAATTCCTCGCGAAATCGCCTGCAGGCGTCGTCGTCAACATCGGCTGCGGGCTCGACTCCCGGTTCCTGAGGACCGATAACGGGCAGGCGATCTTCTACGACCTCGATCTCCCTGAGGTAATTGCGCTCAAAGCGGAGTTCTTCGACGAAACCGACAGATACCGCTTCATCGCGTCGTCGGTCCTTGACGAGGGCTGGTTCGACCGCGTGAAGGCACATGACGGCCCGTTCCTGTTCGTTGCCGAGGGAGTCTTCATGTACCTGGACGCGGATGACGTAAAGGCGCTCTTCGTGAAGCTTGTGAAAGAGTTCCCCGGGTCCGAACTCGTCTGTGAAGTCTTCAATTCGCTGTGGCTGCGGGAGCCGATGCACGCGATGATGCGGGTCAAGATGCGGCGGGAGCTTCATCTCGGGCCGGACGCCGACTTTCGGTTCGGAATCCGCACAAGCCGGGAGCCGGAAGACTGGAATCCCAAAATCCGGTTCGTAGACGATTGGTCGTACTTCGACTCGGACGAACCGAAACTCGGATGGCTCAGGATCTTCCGGCATACGGAATTTTTACGGAAGATTCAGTGGACGGTCCGTTACCGGCTTGGCTAATGCGGATGCCTTCCGGGACCCGAAAACCCCGGGACATGATGCAGAAAGATGCCCGTTACCGGGAAGACTAATAACTCCCGTGGGTGATAGTCTGCCGGTGTTAGTGTGCACACGGAATCTGTTCCCCTGAAACATTCCGACGGCACGGGCATTGTCATTCCGGCAGGCCCGGTGAATCTTGTCGCGGTTATCGCCGCACACGGTATGGTCGGCTGCGGAGCGTTCGACATCGAAGCGCTCGGGAAATACCGGTACCCGGCAGCCCGTGTCCGGCCAACCCGGGGGCCGCTGATCGAATCGGTCGCTGATCTCCTCGCGGCGGAGGTGAAGGAGGCGAACGAGGCTGCCCGTGCCCTCGGCATCCGCCCGGAAATGAGCGGGAAGGATGCCCTCGACCTGTTGTCGTAGGGCTGATCGGCAGGAGTTCACATGAAACCGGAGGACCTCTTACCCGTTCTCACCTTCTCGGGTGCGGAGAAGCAGCTTGCCCGGAAGTTCGGTATCCCCGCCGATGCGATGATTCCCCTGTTTTTCTCATTCCGGTTCGGCGGGGGCTGGTGTTACGGGACAGAAGCCATCCGGACGATCTCCGTCGTGAAGCGAACGACCGTCTACGATGAAACAGCCCGGACGGGATTTTCCCGGGAAGAGATTTTTCTCTTCCTGAATCCCGTGTGCACTGCCCGGGAGGGAAACGTCCTGCGCCTGGAAAAGTGCGGTGAGGAAAAGACGCGCCTTCTCGTCGAGAGGCCGTTTTGGATACGGATACGCGCCGACAGGATACTGAAAGCAACGGTGAACCCTGTTGTGCGGGAGATCGCAACGGAAGAACTGGCCGTGCATGAGATGGATTTCGAGGGCTCCACTGCCGCGAACGCCGCTCATGAGCTTGAACACCTCGCCGACCGGGCAATTTCCGGAGTACACCTCTGGGAATTTCATTTCACATGAAATGCGGCACACCCCCGGATCCCGTTGCGGCATACAGGCGGCACACACTGATGGCGGAAGTAATATATTCTATGTTTTATAATAACGTGCTGCGGCGAATATCCCTAAAGGGGGAATTTGGGCTGCATAATCAGTGTGGAGAAGAGGGAGATCCGGTCCGGCACGGCAGTTCTCGGGAGCGGTGCAACTCTCCCCCTTCTTCATACCGGCGAGGTAAAGCGTATGGATTACGTGAAGGAAATTCCGGCAGGAAAACGGTGGGCGATCGCAACCCGTTCGGCCACAGCATTTCCATTCGTCTATGACAAGGCATTCCGTGAACTTGCCGGAGAGGAAATGTCCGGAGCAATCGACAGGATCGAGCGCCGGATATGGAAGGAAGCAGGAGAAGAACAGGCGGCAATAGCACGGGAGCTCGGGTGCCCGCGGAATAACGCCGCCAACGTAGCGTATACATTCAGCGCCCTCTCAACAGTCATTCTCGGTCCTGATCTGCAGGGATACGTAGAGGAAGGAGAGGGGGATACGGCTCGGATGATCACCACAAGCTGCCCGATGGAAAAAAACGGAAGAATCTTTCAGACCAATATGGAACAGGTCTGCAAGGACTGCTATACCTACACGGGCGCTGCCGTGAAGAGCCTGAATCCTGCCTACCGTGTCAGGTTTGAAAAGAGCATGTGTTCCGGCGATTCCGCGTGCGATATGTCCCTCGTGCCGCGGGAGCCCCGGTGACGGTACCACATATCAGGTGCGGGAAGAGGGAAGAGTATCCGCAACCCCGCTATCTACCGCCGGATCGACATACCTGCCGGTGTGATTGGTACTCCCTCACGCACCTGCAATAACCAGTGATTTTTTTTATTTCATTCCCGTATCTTCCCGAGCAGCCATGCCATATTCCGGCCGAGAATGCGCATCGTCCTGATGCCCTCCTCGTCCGTGTCGACGTCGCCGGGTTCAAGCCCGGTGCCGATGTTCCAGTAGGTCGAGCCGACGGTGATCATGCCCGAAATCCCGAAGAAATGGTTGATTGTATCGAAGACATGGATACCTCCCGCCCGGCGGACCGCGACAACTGCAGCACCTGCCTTCCGGGAGAAGGGGGAGTCGTTCGCCATCGCGACAAAACCGGCGCGATCGATGAGGGCCTTGGTCTCTGTCGAGACGTCGGCGAAATATGTCGGCGAACCGATAAGGATGCCATCCGCCTCTGCCATCTTTTCGATGCACTCATTCACGAAATCGGCATCAATCACGCAGCGCATATCCCTTGTCTCGAAGTACTTCCCGCACGCTGTGCAGCCGTGTACCGGCTTTCCGCCAATCTGCACAAGTTCCGTTCTGATCCCATCCCTCTCAAGCTCCGCAAGAACATACCGGAGCAGCCGTGCGGTGTTGCCGTCCTGCCGGGGGCTCCCGTTGAATGCGACCACCATCATACAGCTTTTCCATTTCCGCACCGGATGGTTTATACCTGCCGGGAAACCGGGAGCTGTTTTTCAGGAAAAAGGAGGGGCGGAGTGTCCGTCGGCTGTCTGCTCAGGAAAGGACGCGCTTCAGGCAATGGCGGTAATATCCCGGCGAAAAACATGGCATCATTCACCCTCCTCCGTTGCGGCGGGGAGCGTGAACCGTATCGCGACACCACGCGAGGGATCGCCTGAAATGCGGTCTTCCGCCCAGATTTTTCCTCCGTAACGAGAGACGAGCATCTGGGAAATGTGAAGGCCGAGGCCCCGTTTGCTGGATTTGCGGGCGACCGGATCAAAGCAGGTGAAGATTCGATGCTTATCCGCATCAAGAATCCCGGGGCCGGTGTCCTCCACAGATACACAGACGACGGAATCCCGCTGCTCTGTCCTGATGCAGATCTCCACCGCAGGACCCCCGAACTGAATACTGTTCGTAATCAGGTTGAAAAAGAGCTCAAAGAGCAACTCATCGGCGTATACAAAAAGCCCGGTTTTTTCCGCATCAATCCGCACGTCCGGAAACGCAGCGACCGCCTCCCTTATCCTGTCATCCAGCGAAATAACCCTGATCTTATCAGGCAACTCATTTATACGCCGGATAGTGGCGATATTATTGATTAGCTCGCTGCTCTGCCGGAGTGATTGCGCGATGATCTCCGCGAGCGAATCCGTCGGGCATCCGACATCATGTGCCGCCCGCACGTAGGCGAGCAGGGCATCGTTTGACCTGCGGATGCTTTTTTCAATGATATCAAGATACGAGCTTGTCTCTTCGTACGCCCGTTCGAGGGAGTCCTGGAGCATCCCCCGGAGAATCGTACCGCCAATCTCCTTCCCGATAGACTCAAGGGTTGCTTTCTCGTCCTCGGTAAAATGGTCGCTGGACCGGCGGGCGATATAGAGGGCACCTACAACAACCGAGTCGGTAATGAGGGGAATACCGGCAAGTGCATAGGCATCGACATCCTCCAGCATCCTCGACTCGATCAGGCCGGGAGGATACCCCGGGCAATTTTCTATATAGCGGGACTGGCCGGCTAAAAAGACGAGATTGTACGGCCAGTCCCTGATATTCACGGATTTCTCTTCACTGCAAAACATTTCGGGAAGCCCTTTCATGACGATCAGGTCGGCGGTCTTTCCATTCCGGTTTTTCAGGTATACACCGCCCGCATCGAAATCAAGCAGGAGAACGGTGTTTTCCAGGATGATTTCGAGCATCTCGTCTAGGTTTAAGGATGAATTGGCGAGCTGGATGATCTTATTGATCACTGTGATCTGGTTATTCCATGTGCGGATCTGCGCCTCCGCCTTCTTCCTGAGCGAGATATCGCGTATGATTGCCTGTGTCGCGGGCACACCGTCAAATTCTGAGGGCACGCTTGTGATCTCGCAATCGATGATTTTCCCGTCGCAACAGATGACCTGCAGTTCGGTTACCGGTCCCTTCCCCCCTTCATACCCCTCCCGGATCCGCTCGCGGGCGATCTCCCGGCATTCGGAAGTGATGTAGTCGAGAACGGGTCGCCCGATCAACTCCTCCGGATGGGAGGCCCCAAAGAGTACGACGGCAGCAGGATTTACGTAGGCAACAACCCAATTTGCATGGATTAACAGCGGATCAGGGAGATATTCGACAAAATGGCGGTATTGAGCCTCGCTCCGGATGAGCGACTCTTCGAGTTCGCGATGGAGTGTCAGGTCTCTCCCCGTAACCAGGCTGCGCTTTGTTCCGGGAATCAGGGTTGAGTTAATGAGAATATTATGAGTATCCCCTTTTTTATCGATGAACCGGACTTCATAGGTGCGGGGAAGCACATCGGGATCCTTCCGCCTGAGATCGTGGTTGTGCATCACAAACGTCCGATCGCCGGGATGGATGAATTCCGCGAGCGTCGAGACGCCCTCGATCTCGTCGAGGCTGCATTCCATCAGCTGCGCAAACGTGGAATTGGCATAAAGAATCGTCGCATTCTTATCAAGGACGAATGCGATGTTCCCGGTCGTTTCGAAGATATTCCAGTAGGGATCTTCCGGAGTGAAGAAACGAGTACCCACTCCAGCCACATTTTCGATTCGTTCGCCCCCTCCTGCCATCGCACCACCCGGCATCAGCTCACTTCCGCTTCACGCTGATGCCCGGATTGCAGAAAATTACTGATTACATGAAAATTCCTTTTCTGCACCTTAAATATATCCCATTGCGTTTTCCCTGCGATGAAACCGTAAAAGAAGCGAATCACCCCTCTTTTCGTGAGAGTTTCATTTCGGCAAACGGAATGATTTCATAATTCGCAATGCTCCCGTCCTGCGCATACCCGATGATCAGAAACAACTCGAGGTTTGTATGCTCGAGGGTTTTCGCCGCGATATTGCCCCCTTTTTGAACAAAACCAAGCGATGCCAGCTCTCCCATCAACAACCCGGAGTTGCCGCCGTACGTGGCGAAGAGGTTATCGATACGCTCTTTCATCTTCTTCTGGAGATCCCTGTTCACCGTCATGGGGAGACATTCATGAGGTATTCATATGAAGATTATGCTCCCGCCCGGAGGCGGCTACAGCAAGCCGCACAGGGGCCGGATCAGGTCCTCATCCTCGTGCCCGGGATCATTTATCCGTTCAGAGACAGGATACCCCTCCATGCGGTCCGACGGGCAGGGGGCAAGGATCTCATCCAGAGGGAGGACGTCCGCCATCCCGGAAAGCCAGCGTTCCTCGTCGGTTCGCCGGAGAATTGCAGGCATCCGGTCGTGCACGGCCGATACGAGTGAATTTGCAGGGGTCGTTATGATGGTGTAGGTCCGGCGGGCGGCGCCGTCCTCGCCCGGCAGGACACTGTACACACCGGCAAATCCGAACAGATTTTCATTGCGAAGCCGGTAGTAGAAGGGAATGCGCCGCCTGCCCTCCGCTTTCCATTCGAAGAAACCGCTTGCCGGGACGATACACCGGCATCCGATAAATGCGCGACGAAATGACGGCAGTTTGGCAACCGTCTCTGCCCGGGCATTGATCAGGCGGCGCGGGTGTGCATCGTCACGGGCAGAGACGGGAACAAATCCCCAGGTCATGGCTGTACACCGGCGCTCGCCTGCCCCGCATATCACCGGCATTACCTGACCCGGCACCACATTGAACCGTGAACGAAGGCCCATCGCCGGGATATGCACCCTGAATCTCTTCCCGAAATCACCGTCAACTACGAGAGAATACCGTCCGCACATAGTGTTTCCCGAAAAAAGACGTTGGCGCCAGAGATATATGACCTGTTCCCCTGAGAAACCTATTTTTAATCATGCCGCGACATCCCTGATATGCTATACTGCGCCCTGTTTTACTCCGGTGTCCGCCGGGTGTTTCCGGCGATATCAACGATACAGGGATGCATCGAAAGATATCCCGGTCTCCCCGCCCGGGCGGCATTCGGTGGCGACACCGCGGTACATGCCGCCGGCGGGAGGAAAGAATCCGGGAATGTACGAAGCGGAGCCTCTCTTACCGGGAAGAGGGCCGGGATGATAACCGGCGCTCGCATTCATCCGGAACCGGACAGTGGTGAAGCGTGAACGCCACGATGATTGATGTCCGGAATCTCGTCTATCGCTACGGTACGTTCACCGCAGTGGACGGCATCTCATTCCAGGTTCAAAAAGGCGAAATTTTTTCATTCCTTGGTCCCAACGGCGCAGGGAAAAGCACGGTGATCAATATCCTCATCACGCTTCTCACCCTGCAGGAGGGTGAAGTCAGGATTGCGGGCTATGATCTCGCCCGCGAACCGGAGAAGGTCCGGGAATCGATAGGGATAGTCTTTCAGGAGGTGACCCTCGACCGCGATATGACGGTCCGGGAGATCCTCGAGTTCCACGGCAGACTGTACAATCTCGAAAAATCGGAACGGAGACGGCGTATCGACGAACTCCTCTCCCTCGTCGAGCTCGAAGAAAAACAGGACGCCCTCACGAAAGAACTCTCCGGCGGCATGAAACGCAGGCTTGAAATCGCACGCGGGCTGATGACCCGGCCAAAGGTGCTGTTTCTCGACGAACCGACCCTTGGCCTCGATCCCCAGACCCGCATCAGGATGTGGGAGTACCTCACCCGGGTCAACCGGGAGGGGACGACGATATTTCTGACCACCCATTACATGGATGAAGCCGACCATCTCAGCAATCGGATCAGCATTATCGACCACGGAAAGATCATCGCGACCGGCACGACGTGGCAGCTGAAAAACGCGCTTGGCCGGGACAGTATCTACATAGAAACATCGGATAACGATGCGGCGCATACGATGCTGTCAACCGACAGCCGCGTCACATCAATCCGGAGGAAGAAGAAAGGGCTTTTCATCATGGTGGATGGTGACGGAACCCTGCTGCTTCCGGTCTTCATGGATACGCTGCGAGCCGGCGGATTGCATATTTCGGCTGTAAACCTGAAAAAACCCTCAATGGACGATGTGTTTGTCCATTATACCGGCAGGGAGCTGCGGGAAGGGGGAGTCGGGACGCCATACCGGGGGCGGCGGCCATGAATACGGGATTTCTGACGGTGTACTGGCGGGATATGCTCAGGTTCTTCAGGTTCAGGACACTCCTCATCTCATCGCTTGTCCAGCCCGCACTCTGGATGGCATTCTTCGGCATCGCCATGTCCAGCAGTTTCGACCGGATCAGCATGAGCGTCCCCGCCGTTCCGGGTGTGGAGGCGGTCGGGTACCTGACGTTCATGGCTGCCGGCATCATTGCGATGACGACCCTTTTTACCAGCCTTTTCGGGGGTATCGTGCTTCTGTTCGATAAAAACTGGGGCCTCATGCGCGAAATCCTTGCCAGCCCGCTCCCGCGGAGTCATATCATCATCGGCATCGCCCTCTCCGGCATGACAAAGTCGTTCATCCAGGCGATCATCATCATGCTCTTCGGCCTCGTGCTGGGCGTGGAATTTTTCCGTGGCCTGTCACCTGCAGGAATACTGGTGGCGGTTGCAGGCATCCTCGTATTTGTCGGGATGTTTTCCCTCGGCTTCCTCTTCCTGTCGGCAACGATCTCCATCTCCATGGAGAGCCCCGAGGGGCTGCAGGGGGTCATCACCCTCCTGACGATGCCGATCTTCTTTGCAAGCAACGCCCTCTACCCGACCGATGCATTCCCCCAAATCCTGCGCGACATTTCGGTTATCAATCCCTTAACCCACCTCATCACCGGGATCCGGTACTTTGCAATCGGAGAGAATTTTACCGCAATCGGACTCCATTTTACCACCACGCCCGGTGATATCCTGGTATCGTTTCTCGTGCTGATCGTATTTGCCGGCGTGATGTTTTCTCTTGCATGGTGGCGTTTTCAGAAAGCGGTCATAACATGAAAGACTGATATCCGGAACAAACCACTCTCCTGTATGGAGCGATGATTATGGTGCCGGATGTGACAATCAGGACGATGGAGAGGAATGATGTTGACGTGGCAATCCGCTAGGCAGGGAGGGAGGGGTGGAATCCCGGTGTCCACGACGCAGAGTGCTTCTACGCGATCGATCCCGCTGGTTTTTTCATCGCCGAATCAGAGGGAGAGCCTGTTGCCTCGGCTGCGGGAGGATATGCGGGGACAGGGCATCGGCGGAGAGAGCATCGGCACCGCCATCGCGCATGCGGGCGACAGGATTGTCGGTATCGACGGAGTGGCGGCCATGCAGCAGAAGTACAGGGACAGGAGCGGCTTTATGTTCGCGTTCCGGAGTATCCGTTTCGAAGGAACAGGGGGGTGTATTGATGCTGAAGGTCCCGTATAGGCAGCCTCCGTGCCTTTTGCGGAGATCGCGGCATATGACCTCCTGCACTTCCCGGCACCGCGTGAAACGTTCCTGCACTGCTGGCTGTCACGTCCCGGCTGCCATGCGTTCGTCGATCCCGGCGACGACGGAGGGGTTCTGGGGTACGGCGTTGCCCGACGATGTGAAAAAGGCCATAAAATCGGCCCTTTATGCGCAGATACGCCGGGAGGTGCCGACAGATTGTTCCGCGCCCTTGCCGCGGCTGCCCCGGGCCCCGTCTTTTTGGACGTCCCCGAACGCAACAGGGACGGCCTCCGCCTTGCAAAACGATTCGGGATGACGCCGGTGTTCGAGACCGTGAGAATGTACACACGGGCAATTCCATCGCTGCCTCTCGACAGGATCTATGGAATTACCTCGTTTGAGATGGAATAAAAACGTCGTACCCCGGGGTCTGTGGCATAGGCAACCGCCCACAAGGGAGGACAAATTCCTGTTTTCAGGAAGATTTCAGTCCAGTTCGTCGCGTTCCGCGATGAAGATGCGCAGGTCCGGATCATCGATCCGTATGCAGTCGTCGTACCCGTCACCCGTTGAATCCATGAGGAGGGAGATTTCTTCCCGCTCTTCAAGATCCGGCACGTCGAGGGGTTTAAACAGGAAACCTGAGCCGATTGTGCGTATACTCATTGCTCTACACAGTGGTTACGGGGAACATTTTATATAGTTTCTGGTAGGGGAAACCCCCGCTCCCTCTACATCAGGTGCTGTTTTGGAGAGATTGTATGATTTAAAGGGCATTCGCGTTCGGTTTACAATGTTTCCTTATTGTATCAACGCGACATCCGCCCGGCAGGAGGGAACCGGATAAACAGGGGACAGAGCTCTCTTTATTGACGTATCTGGAAATATTAAGGCCACAATTCAGGCGATTGCTTCCTGCCGGCCGAACAATGCCGCGCATATCACTTTCAGAACGCTGCGATGCCGAAGATCGCGATGAGCATGATCCCGTTTCTCAGGAGCGTGGAATAGAACATCACTTCCGTACCGATACGGAGCCCGAAAATACCGACATATGCCGGGCCGAACCACCGGGCCGTCCGGGTGACGCTCGAGAGCACGTTTCCCACAAGCATGGTGAGCACAAGATCGCGGGTGGAGATGACACCGCGTACATAGAGAGGTGAGGCAATACCGGCAGCGGCGATATAGTTGGCAAACTGGGCTGCGATGATGCCCACACCCTCCACCGGAACCGGAAAAAATCCGGACACCCCGCTCAGGGACTCCCCGAGGCGGTCGAACACCCCCGCCTCAATCAGCACGGCAATAATGATGATGGTCGGTATGGTGACGGCAAGAATCCGTGCCAGCGGTTTTTTTGCCGACTGCCGGACATTCGCGATCAGATCGCGCAGTTCCGGTCGTGGCTTCGCTTCGGGAATCCTGAATATGCCGTCCTGCTCCGGAAGAAGCGCCCGTCCCGCAACCATGACGATACAACTTTTCACCAGCCCGACAGCGGTGAGAATGAGGAAGTACAGTGCGCCCGCGACCCCGAGCAGCGGGATGTACACGGGCAGGAGAATACGCCAGTGCATCACGATTGCCGGAAACGAATTCAGGAGGGATGCGATGACAAGTTCCTTCCGCTCGATCCTCCCGTGATGGTAATGGTCCGCGAGCATGGCGTTTGCCGCGGTCGCGGAGACGAATGCCATGAGAAAACAGGCCCCACATTCCTGCGACAGATGGGAAAAACGTGTTACCGGGAGTACGAGTGCTGCAATCCGGTCCGTGATGCGGAGCGCGACGAGCAATTCTGCGAGAAGCACACCGGCCACCATAACAGGCACGCTCCGCAGGAGCAGCCCCCCCGCGAGCAGTGCCGCCTCTACAAACAGTCCGCCCTCCATTTCCGTTCTCCGTGACGCAATATGTGCCGAACGGGTGATTTATGCCTGTTCATCCGTATGAACACCGGAATCGGGGGATCCGTTTTCTTTTTTTACTCCCCTGCAATAGTGATTGCATGGAATTGGCATCAATGGAATGTACCCCGGATCAGGAAGGGCTCGCTCCGCTGACACGCCGTGAAATTGCCGATCTGAAATCGCAGGTACCGGACTGGAGGATAGAGGAGGGGCGCCTGATACGCCGGTTCGAAACGGCGCACTTCATGGATTCCATAGCACTCGTCACTGAAATAGCCCGCATCGCAAAAGAGCAGGAGCATTACCCGGACATCCGGATCACGGAGTACCGGCATGTCGATGTGATCTGGTACAGCTACCGATACGGTGGAATCACCCAAAACGACCTTATCATGGCTGCAAAAGTCTCGGCATTTGCACAATCCCGCAGTCTCTGATCAGGTTATTCCGAACGCCCGCTGCATGCGAGCCCGGATCGATTCCTTCGGGTGGGCACCGATAATCCGGTCCACGAGCTGTCCGTTCGAGAAGAGCATGAGTGTCGGGATTGCCGTTATCATAAACCGGCGTGATGTCAGCGGATTATCATCCGTATTGCATGTGCCTACCAGCACACTGCCCGCATAGTCGGCGGCGAGCTCTTCGACGACGGGGCTGACCATCCGGCATGGCCCGCACCATTCCGCCCAGAAATCAACGAGGACATGGGGGTTCCCGCTGATTATGGCCGGCAGTGTTTCATCCGTGACGACGACGACCCCATGCGTTTTCGTCCGGCCGAGAGAGGCCTGCATCCTGCGGAGTTTTTCCTCCCTGATGCGCTGGAGCTCGTCATCATACTCCTCGTCTCCTCCCATGGACGAGTACTTTTCAGCCGGAGATATTTATGCATGTAGGGTAGTGTCCCGGCCGACGGCGGACGATGCAAAGCTATATGAGCACAAAATCCAATGTAATAGAGTGCCCGGAGCGAGGTGGGGTAGTCAGGAAATCCCGACGGGCTCATAACCCGTAGACCGATGGTTCAAATCCATCCCTCGCTATTTTTCTATTTTTACGAACGTTTCTCAGTTTATTTTCTGGCTGTGTCAGACCTGACACCTAAAAAAAGCGGGAAAATCCCTTTAACGGTCAATAAACGTCGAAAGACCGGACTGATAGGTACCGGAGACAAAATCAACCCTGCGTTCGGAGCATCGCTCACAGCCGATGGGGAGCGGATATTCTCCGGTCAGACAGCCCAGACAGAGATCGGGGGCATCGATTCCCGTTGCCTTAATGAGCGCGTCGATCGAGACGTGGCGAAGTGACGATGCCCCGATGCGCTCCCGCACGGCCTCATTTTCCCGATCGCCCGCAATCAGTTCCTCGCGGGTGGGCATATCGACACCCAGGTAACAGGGTGCCTTGATGGGAGGGGAACCGATACGCATGTGAACCTCCGCCGCTCCCGCATCGCGCACGATACCGATGATCCGCCGTGATGTCGTCCCGCGTACGATGCTGTCGTCCACCAGCGCAACGGACTTGTCCTTGATATGACCTTTTACCGGATTGAGCTTGATGCGTACGGCGTTCTCCCGCGCTTCCTGAGAGGGCATGATAAAAGTCCGTCCCATATAACGGTTCTTCATCAGACCTTCGCGGTACGGGATCCCCGACTGTTCCGAGTACCCGATCGCATGTGCAATGCCCGAATCGGGAACAGGAGAGACAAGATCCGGACGAATATCATCCGCATCGGCAAGCGCCTGCCCGATCCGCCTGCGCACATCATAGACCAGACGACCGTCCACGACCGAATCGGCACGTGCAAAATAGATATATTCAAAGACGCAGTGCGCCGGATGGCGGCACAGGGCTATCTGCCGGCAGGAAATTCCGTCCGCATCGAGACGGACCAGTTCGCCGGGTTTGACATCGCGGATAAATGTCCCGTTCAGGGCGTCAATGGCCACGCTCTCGGAACAGACGACATATCCTGTCTCCGTCTTCCCGATGCAGAGAGGACGAATCCCCAGCGGATCCCGGAACGCATAGAGGACACCCTCGACAAGGATGACAACAGAATACGAACCGCGAAGAATACGCATGCAGTGAAGCACGGCATCTTCCATACGCCCCGATTTCCGGAGCTCGTCGACGATCAGGTTGCCGATCACTTCCGTATCAGTCGTCGAGCAGAAGATCTGACCCCGCTCCTCGAAGGCATCCCTCAGCTCTCCGGTATTCACCAGATTGCCGTTGTGGGTGATGGCGATGCGCTGTCCCCCGAATGTAAAACAGAACGGCTGGATATTTTCCGGTATCTTCTCTCCCGTCGTCGGGTACCGGACATGGCCGACACCTACCGGACCGAGAAGGCCGGAAAGGATTGATTCGTCAAATACTTCGGCAACAAGTCCGTGCCCCCGGTACTTGAAGAGGGTGGTGCCGTCGAACGTGGAAATTCCCGCACTTTCCTGTCCCCTGTGCTGGAGTGCATACAGCGCATAATACAGGGAAAAGGAGACACCGCCAGCATCCGCGATGCCAACGATACCACACATAATGTAAACCTTAGTGGGTGGGTATTCGCGATTTTTTGGATACCCAGGAGTATTTTCGTATCCGGCTGCTCTTTCCAAAACCACACGCCGAACAGATTTTATGCCGGGCGTGGAATGACGCTCTTCCGCAGCGTCTGCATACAATATGAACGGTCTTTTGCCGTTTTCCCATCGATGGTGTGCCTTTTGACATGTATAATCACTTCCTTACTCTACTGAGGGAGAGAGATAAATCACGTTGTCCCCGCGGACGATGAGGGTTCCATGTTTCTGAATCTTTCCGTTGATCTCTTCTTCAGCATTATCGAGGACGAGATTCATGTGGACATCATACCCCTGCAGAATTCCACGAATTTCCCTGCCGCCTTTCAGGCTGACAATGACAGGTTGCCGGTTGAGCGCCTGATCCAAAATTTCCAACGGTCTTCTGGTCATATGATTCACATAATTTCCTTGAGGAGTACTATAATTGGAGTCGGGTAACAGATAAAGATAGTGACGGAATGACTGCAGGGACCGGGGTCATGCACGACTGACACAGAGGTGAGAGAGAATTGGCTGGACTTTCCATAAAAAAACGCCACACAATACGAAAATCTGATGTTACGAAGCTTTACAAACGTCTCGAAGACGAGATCGGCGATGCGGCCTCCCTCTTCCGCTCGGAACGGGTCGAGATGGTCGAGACAGCGTCTGCGTTCACCCTGTACCTGATCGACCGGAAACCCCTTCTCATGGAGTACGGCGGGTGGGTTTTTCCGACGCTCCGGGGCGCGATCGACCGCCCGTTTTCCGAGCGCCATATCGAGGTCGACATGGGAGCCGTCGCATTCATGGTGAAGGGTGCGGATGTCATGCGGCCCGGGATCGTCGCCTTCTCCGATGACATTATAGCCGGTTCTCCGGTCGTAATCACCGAAGAACGCCATAAAAAACCGCTTTCGATCGGCATCGCACTGTACGATTCCGCCGCATTACGCGGTATGGACAGGGGAAAAGCGGTGCAGAATCTTCATTACGTTGGCGATGACATCTGGAGCCTCGAACTCTAGTCCGGTTTGCTGAAACAATACAATTAAATAAAATTCATTCTACACCTCTTTTCATGGCGAAATTCCTTGACAGCATCCTCGGCAAAGGTTCACCCGCATCCGAAAACGAATACATGGAACTTGATCTTGCCGCCTACGAGGCGGCGAATGACGAAGAGCCGGCCTCAATGTACGTCAAGATCGCAAGCATTGCCGATTTGAAAGAGACGCCCCGTATCAAAGACGAAATCTATAACGGAAACGTCGTCATCGTCGATGTCGGCAGGCTGAAGATGGACAAGATCACGTACGAGCGGGTCCTGAAAGATCTCCGTGAAGTGGCGAAAGACGTGAACGGCGATATCGTCGGGCTTGGCGACCAGAAATACGTTATCATCACCCCGATGTCCGTCAAGATCTCCCGCGAGAAGATCGGCGGAGGACTGTAGTGCGGCGTTCCATTCCCGGTCCCTGCCCGCAATGCAGAAAGGAGATTATGTTTGTTTACCAGACCGAAGAAATTCCGTTTTTTTCCGATATTCTCCTTATTTCAGCAGCCTGTGACTGCGGATATCGTTTTGTCGATACGATGATCCTCGGAGAGGGGGAGCCTGTCCGGTGGACGTACCGCGTGGATCAGCCGAAAGACATGGAAACCCGGGTCGTCCGCAGTACAACCGGTTCGATTGAGATCCCTGAACTCGGCATCTGCATCGAACCGGGGCCGGCATGCGAGGCATTCATATCCAATGTCGAAGGGGTGCTCGCCCGGATTGACGGTGTGCTCGATACCGTCCTTACATGGGCGGAGGGCGAAGAGCGTGAAACAACGCTCGCTCTTAAAGAACGCGTCGCGGCGGCCCGCGAGACGGCATTCCCCTTCACTCTCATCGTGCGCGATCCGGATGGAAACAGTGCGATTCTGAGCAGGCAGGCCGTGCAGGAGCCACTCGAACCCGGTGCGGAACACTGCACCGAGCACACCTGAATACGTGAGAGATAAACCGAAATATTTTTATACCGCTTTTCGCCACATACGCCGTACCGGAAGGTGACATCATGGCCTATCGATGGAAAAACAAGGTGGATGTGGACGAAGCGGTCGTTGTACTCATGAACTCCCTCGACGAAGAGGGCGGACTGGCGGACTGGCTCAAGCGCACGATTCAGCAGTCAATTAACGACTCGGAAGCGGAGCATGTGCGGTATTTTTTTGCGGAGATCAAAAAGCACGCCCCGGCATCGCTGAAGTATTTCGAAGACCCCCTGTCCTCGGGGTCAGACTAAACCCCTTCATTTTCAGTCGACATTAAAAATGGCGTATTAAATCTCTGTTCCCTGCAGCCGGACACCGGGTGATCCGCCTACGCTGCCGACGACGCGGGCATCCGGAATTTCCCGGAGCACGCAGGAGATGCTCGATTCAGGCACAATATACACGTATCCCATGCCCATATTGAACGTGCGGAACATCTCATCCTCATCGATCGAACCCACTTCCCGCATCCAAGTAAATATCGGCGGAACATCAAGCGGTGTTTCGATTGAAAAACCAAATTCCCCCAGCCTTTTCAGGTTCAGGAGCCCGCCGCCCGTGATGTGGCACATCCCGTGCACGTCGCACGCCGCCGCCACCCTGAGCGCCTCCGAGTAAATCCGTGTCGGTGTGAGGAGTGCCTGTCCGAGGGTCGTGCCGAACGGCATCCGGTCGTGGTAATCCGCATACAGTTCCACGAGTCGCCGGGCGAGCGTAAGACCGTTGCTGTGCACGCCGCTCGACGGCACGCCCACGATGAGATCGCCGTTCTGAATGCGGTCGCCGGTGACGACCCGCGATTTCTCCTGGATGCCGAGACAGGTGCCGGCCAGATCAAGACCGTTGACAAGGCCCGTGAGCGTGGCCGTTTCACCGCCGACAAGGCTCAGGTTCGCCATTTCCGCACCGGCGTTGAGGCCGGTACCTATCTGCTCCATTTTTTCAACGGAGAGCACGTCGGTGGCAATATAATCCACAAATGCGACGGGCTCGACATTCATCACATAGAGATCATTGACATTCATCGCAATACAGTCGATCCCGACGGTGGTCCAGTCGCCGAGAGCATCGGCAATGAGCATCTTCGTGCCGACACCGTCCGTTGCCAGTGCGAGAACATGGTCCCCGAATTCGATAAGGCCAGCAAAGTGCCCGACGGCGCTGTACATGGGGTAGTCTCCGCGCCGCCGGTACGTCAGCCGATCCACAAGGGCACGGACTGCAGCCGCCTCGAGGGTTATGTCGACGCCGGCCTCACGATAGGTATGGTTCATCGTCATGCTCCTCAGAAAGCCTGAATTCATCGTGCAGGACACGCAGGGCAACCGGCCCGTCGCCCGAACGGACGACAAACGAGACATTGACCTCGGAAGAACCCTGCGAAATCATCATCACATTCACGCCGGCTTTCCCGAGCGCCGTAAATATCCTGCCTGAAATGCCGGGTGTTCCTGCCATTCCCGAGCCGACGACGGCGACGGCAATGACGTTCCGGTCATAGAACACATCCCGCACATACCCGTTCTTCTGCACGCCGGACAGCGCTTCCATTGCGGTTATGAGGTGATCATCGTCAACGATAAGGGAGATATTTGCTTCCGACGAACCCTGTGAGATGAGCATGACATTCACATTGCTGTCCGCGAGAGCGGTGAAGATCGCTTTTGCGACGCCCGGCCTGCCGATCATCTGGGCTCCGCTGATGTTGATTAAGGATACCTTTTCGATGTACGAAATGGCCTTTACCACCCTGCGGTCACAGTGTTCCGTCCGAAACACACAGCTCCCCTCATGCGAGGGATTAAAGGTGTTTTTGACCCGGACAAGGATGTCCTTCTGCATTGCGGGCTCGATAGACCGGGGATGAAGCACCTTCGCGCCGAAATATGAGAGTTCCATCGCCTCGAGGTACGATACGCCGGGAAGGACACGGGCATCGGAGATGATGCGCGGATCTGCGGTCATCACGCCGTCGACATCCGTCCAGATCCATATCTCGTCCGCATCAATCGCCGCACCGACAACAGCGGCAGAGTAGTCGGAGCCGCTTCGTCCGAGAGTCGTGACAATCCCCTCCTTGGTGCATCCCATATATCCCATGATCACAGGCATCGAATCGACAAGCAGCGGTGCTATCCGGCTCCTGATATGCTGTTCGCTCTCCGTGAGAGCCTGGGCGCAGCCGTGCTGCGGGGTCGTGACAATCCCTGCCTCGCAGCCGTTGAATGCCATGGACGCGATACCCCGTTCGCGAATCGCGGCACTGACGATGAGGGCGGAGAGCCGCTCTCCGAAGGAGACAATGTAGTCCTTCGACCGCGGCGTCAGCTCCCGGAGCGTATGCACGGCATTGAGGATATTCCGGAGGTTTGACAGCCTTTCGTCAATGACCGCCAGTACGTCATCCGCCTGGCTCGGTGCGACGGCACTGACCACCTTCCGGTGCCTGCTCCGAAACGACTGGATGAAGGGATCGATCGGCGGTTCACCCTGTGACTCGATGACCTCCGCTGCAATCGCTATCAGTTCATCCGTAACACCGGACATTGCCGATACGACAACGGCAATTTCGTTGCCTGCCTTATGATAATGGTCCAGTATATCAACAACCCGGCTGATGCAGGTTTCATCGGCAACCGAAGTGCCGCCAAATTTCATTAAAAACCTCATTTTGGCTCACATCGCCCCTTACCATTTATTTATGTACCTATACAACGCACGTTATATTAAGATGCATGCAGATGACGTGGTAAACTGCCATGTGCTCGTCATCGGAAGCGGCGGTGCAGGAGCACGTGCCGCCCTCGAAGCGTCGCGCTATGGCGAAACAGTGCTGGTATCGAGAACGTTGACCGGGAAGGGGGGATGCACCACCATGGCAGAGGGCGGATACAATGCGGTGCTCCGGGAACTCGATTCCTGCCCGATGCATGTTGAGGATACGCTTCGCGGCGGAGCGTTCCTCAACGATCCTCTCCTTGTTGACGTCCTCGTACAGGAGGCTCCCGACCGGATGGCGGACCTGATCGCGTGGGGCGCCGTCTTCGACGTGACAGATGATCGCGAGATTGCCCAGAGGCCCTTCGGCGGGCAGCGGTTTCCCCGGACATGCTACGCGGGCGACCGGACGGGCCATGAAATGATAGCAACACTTGTCGAACGCCTCAGGGGATCCGGTGTCAGACAGCTGCAGGATACGGCGGTCATCGAGCTCCTGAAGGACGGGGATCGCGTGGCGGGTGCGGCGATGCTCGACAGGAACGGCGACCTTCTCATCTGCCGGGCCGATGCAGTTGTGCTCGCCACGGGCGGCGGGACACGTGTTTACGACATCTCCACCAACTGTGCCGCCGGAACAGGCGACGGATTCGCCCTCGGTTACCGGGCTGGTGCCGAACTGATCGATATGGAAATGGTGCAGTTCCACCCGACCGGTGCGGTCTACCCGTATGATGCCCGGGGCCGCCTGATCACCGAAGCGGTACGGGGCGAGGGCGGGGTGCTCCTGAACCGGGACGGAGAACGTTTCATGGCGCGGTACGATCCCGAACGGATGGAGCTTTCCACCCGCGACGTCGTCTCCCGATCCATCGCGACCGAGATCCTGGAGGGCCGCGGTACCCCGCATGGCGGAGTCTATCTGGATGTGAGCCACCTGCCGGCCCGCACAATCGAGGAGCGCCTTCCCGTCATGCTCGAGCAGTTCCTTGCGTTCGGGGTGGATATCAGGAAAGAACCGATGGAAGTGGCGCCGACCGCTCATCATATCATGGGCGGCCTCCGCATCTCGCCGGAGGGGCACACGACCCTGCCGGGACTGTATGCCTGCGGGGAAGTGACCGGCGGCGTCCACGGGGCAAACCGCCTTGGCGGGAACGCCCTTGCAGACACCCAGGTATTCGGAAAAAGGGCCGGAGAGAGTGCAGGAAAGGAAGCGATCCGGAGCGGGACCGTCGACCGGGCCCGGGTAGAGGAGCTCCGGGCACACCTCGATGGTTATTACGGGGGAACAGCTGCACCGGCCGTGATTGTCGCGCGGCTGCGGCAGGCAATGTGGGAAGGGGCCGGTATCTTCAGGACGGAAAAATCGCTTGCAGAGACCGGGCGGGTGATCGACGAACTGGCGGCCCTCACTCCCCGAGCTGCGGGTGCGCAAAACACCCTCGAGTGCCGGACCGTTGAAAACATGCTCGTGCTCTCCCGCCTGATTGTGCAGGGGGCGCTCCTCCGGCCGGAATCCCGCGGAGCCCACCTCCGAAAAGATATCGTTCAGGACTGGACGCCCGAACAATCGCCCTATGTGCACACCTACCAGTCGCTCTCCCGTGCCGGCATTGAAACCCGCGAGGTGGCGGCATGAAAAAGATGACGGTGCGGGTGTCCCGGTTCGATCCTGCAACCGACCGAAAACCGCATTTCGAGACCTATACCGTATCAGTGCACGAGGGTGCGCGGGTGCTGCATGTCCTGCACGCCATCCACGACACAATCGATCCGGGCCTGTCGTACCGGTACTGCTGCGAGGCCGGCCAGTGCGGCAGCTGTTCGCTCCGCGTCAACGGAGAGCCGGTACTCGCATGCATGCAGGAGGCGGAAGACGGCATGACAATCGAACCGCTGAACCTGCCGGTCATCAGGGACCTGACCGTCGAAATGGAGGATGTACTCGCCCGTCTCGCCCCCTTCCCGGCACGGGAGGATGCGGGACTTCCCACGAAAGGGGAGATCGAGGCGGTGAAACCGTTTCGCGACTGTATCGAATGCCTCAGTTGCGTCTCGGAATGCCCTGCCGTTGATGTGGCTTCATTTCTCGGACCGACCGCCATGTGCCAGGAGATGCGGATAGCCCTCGACCCGCGGGCCAGCCAGGACAGGATACGGAAAGCAATTGAGGAGGGGCTTTTCACCTGCACGACGTGCCAGCGGTGCCGGGATGTCTGCCCGAAAAATATCGAGATCCCCGGCAAAGCAATCGAAAAACTCCGCGGGATTGCAAACCGGCAGGGCCTCACCCTCCCCCGCCACCAGGACGTCGCCCGGCTCGTCGAGGAGACGGGACGGAGTGTCGACCGCACAAAAGCCACCTTCCTCGAACAGGTACCCGAAGTCATCGAACCGGACGGCCCCGTTCGCGGCGAGGTGGGATTCTTTGTCGGCTGCATGTACAACGGACGGCTTCCCGATACCGCTCTTGACATGATCGAAGTGATGAAGAGAAACGGCATCAGGCTCATCATCCCGCACGATCAGGTCTGCTGCGGGTCGCCCCTGATCCGTACCGGCCAGACGTCGGTGCTCCCCGCCCTTAAAAAGCGCAATATCGAGGCGTTTTCAAAGAGGGGGATCACCACCGTCATGACCATGTGTGCAGGGTGCGGCTCGACGCTGAAAAACGACTACGATACTCCGTTCACGGTAAAGGACGTCACGGAAATCCTCACCGAATACGGCATCGAACCACCCGCGTCACTCGACATCCGGGCCACCTACCATGATCCCTGCCACCTTCTCCGGGGACAGGGAATATCCCGGGAGCCCCGTGACCTCCTGAAAAAAGTGGTGCGGGAATTTGTCGAGATGCCGGCGCGGTGCTGCGGCGCCGGGGGCGGGGTCAGGTCGGGGCTTCCGGATCAGGCGGCCGCTCTCGGCAGGCAGCGCGATGAGGAGGTTAAAAAGACAGGCGCGGACGTCATTGTCACCGTCTGCCCGTTCTGCGAATTCCACATCGCCGAAAATACGGATCGTCCCGTGAAAAACATCTGCACCCTCCTCTTGGAGGGATACCGCGAGAAAGACCGGAAAAGCGCCGCAAAAAATGAGAGGTGAGTACCGGGCTAAAAACCGGCCTGCAGTTTTTTTTGAAATTAAGGGATTTTTATGGATCGGATTCGGCGGTGGCATTCGCACGCTCCGCCTTGAACTGGGCCGTCAGGTAAATGGACTGGATAATTTCTCCGGCATCCCCGGCGAGCTGGGCGTCTGCCGATCCCCTGAGGGCGGCGAGGGCGGGGAGGGCCGGTTCGCCAATCCGGATCAGCGCTGTCTTTACGGCGGCATGGCGTAGCTCATTCCCTGTTTTCAGCTGTGCCACGAGCGGATCGACAGCAGGAGCCCCGATACAGGCAAGGGTCAGGATTCCCCATTCCCGGGCAGCGTTATCTTCCGTCGAGAGTGACCGGATCAGGGGATCGATGGCGGGCTCTCCGATCTGGCAGAGTGCAGCCGCCGCCCATTGCGAAGCGGAGGGATCTCCCGATGAGAACACTCCGATGAGGGGGGATACTGCCGGCTCTCCCATTTCTGCGAGGTGCTGTGCCGCATCGTGCTGCACCGATGGAGTGTCCGCGTAGAGATCCGCAACCAGCATATCGGCGGGTGACTCCTGCATGCAGCCGGAGAGGCATGCTGCGACGAGGAGGAGCGCGGCCGGAAGCACACGAAGAGGCAGAGTGCACGTCATATCCATTGTATCGGCATGCAGACGGGAAAAAAGGCACGGAAAAAAGCAGGGGGCCGGGCCGGAGGACCCGCACTATTTCCTGAATGCAAGGCCCGCTGAGAACGCGGGCGCAAGCACCGCTCCCATGCCGACATATTCCCGCCTGAACGAGTCATAGGCAAACGGTGCAATCCGGCTGCAGTCGGGTTTACCGTCGTCCGCAATCACGGACTCATCAATTTTCACATCGAGGATTTCGCCGATGAACTGTGTATGGACGCCGATCTCCACCGTGCGGGAGAGAAGGCACTCAAGCACAACCGGAAACTCACCCACATACGGCGCGTTGACGTGGTCGCTCCGGACGGGTGTCAACCCCGTGTCTGCAAACTTGTCCGTGTCCTTTCCGGAGGCAATGCCGAAGTAATCTGCCTCGCGGACCTGCGCCGCCGAGGGTATGCTGATCGTGAAGGCCTTTGTCGCCATCAGGTTTGCATGGGTATGCCGCTGTTTCTGTACCGAGACCGCAACCGACGGAGGATCGGAGGAGCAGATGCCTCCCCACGCCGCTGTCATCGCATCAGCCCTGCCGTCCGCATCGTAACTGCCGATGACGAGGACCGGATGCGGATACAGCAGGGTGCGTGCACCGAACGACTGTTTCATGCCTTCAGGATTGCCCTCTCACCCGTGTTAAGATTTACGGACTGCCGCGCCGGAAGGGGTGTGCTACGCCCTGTTCGCGCCACCTGTCTGCCATACCATAACCATTATCCCCGGTCACCAGAAGTACATGATTAACGGACGGTATAGCCGGAGAGAGCACTATGACGGAAGATAACGGGGACCCGACGATCGTCCTTCGCGAGGAACCCGAATTTTTTGAGGAGCTTTCCGAGTACCTGGATGTGCTTTCGAGCAGCACGCGGCTTCGGATCCTGAAATCAATCGAGCACCGGCCCAAGGATGTCCGGGAGATTTCATCCGACATCAGGACAAGCTATGAAAACACGAAAAAACATCTCGATAAACTCCTCCGTACGGGTGTGGTGAAAAAAGAGGCGGGAATGGGTGCCGAAACATCAAAGGGCGTGCATCCTGTCTGGAAATACTCCCTGATTCCCGGTGGCATGGAGGCGATAATCCGGAATCTCGGGCTCTTTTCGAATATCAACATGACGCTTTCCGACAGCGACCTGCAGGCACGACTCGCCCGGGTGAAGGGGATGGTGTCCGGGGAGTTCTCCGGATCCCGCCCCGTGGTGATTGTCGTCGGCGGACCTGATGACGGAGCGGTCTACCCGGTGCAGGCGGAGGAAGTCGCCTTCGGTCGGCACGATTCCGCATCGGGGACACCCGATCCAAAACGAACGGTCGTCCTTTCGGACTACTACACGGCGGTCACGAGGATCACCCGGCCCCATGCCCGCATTGTGCTTCGGGACGGGGAGTATTTCATCGAGGACTGCGGAAGCACCGGTGGTACATTTAAAAACGCCGAACCGCTCCCCTCCCACCGCCTCCTGCCCCTCGGAGACGGGGATCTTATCGATCTAGCAAAAGGGGTGAAGGGTGTTCGACTGATCTTCATGCACCCGAAACAGGAGGACTAAATCCATCCCCCCATATCTCCAGCTATCCGGAAAGACAGGCGGGAGAAAACCTGGTGACGGAAGAAAGAGGGCGGGTCATGCCAGCGCGGAGCGCCGGCTACGGGAGCATGCGGCGCTGTGCGTGATCCTTCTATGCCTGTGCCTTGTCACTCTGGTATCCGCGTCGGAAAATACCGGAACGGCAGCCGAAATCCGGGAGGCAGGACCGGCGGATACGGCAGGGCGGGGCACTGCACAGGAGACTGCTGTCGCCACGGCCGGGACCCGGGACGTCAGCGCGGATCGGATTCCTATTGCCCGGGAAACATCTGCGGTGACGGGAACATCCCTTCCGGATCTGACAACCGTGGTGATGATCTTCGCCGTGACCGCCATCGCGGCGGGACTTGTCGTCAGGAAAGGTAAAAACGCCTGTTCCCGGTTCAGTATGGTCATCAGCGACCGCAGTGCACGGCTGCTTATTGCCGGATTCGGGTTCTTTGCCCTTGTATTTGCGGTCGGGTCGCTGTCCCTTACAACCTGGATCCGTGCCGTTAATACGGGCGGTGCGGCCGGCGTTGCCATCGCCATCCTGATGTGTGCCGTGCCGTACCTCGCATGGTCATCCGCACTTCTTGCCGTATATACCGCACAAAGAACACCGGCAATCCTGATCCTGCGAATCCATCCTGTCGTATCCGTTATTGCATGGGGTCTGCTCATCTCCCTCATCGCAAGCGTCTTTCCGGACATAATAAACCGGTGGAGTATTTCCGCCCTCATCGTGCTCTTCCCCCTCTCCGCACTCGCCGGCTGGGCAGCGCTCCGGAGCATTCTGCCGGTTTCTGATGATGACCGGGAGGAGGGGGGGAAGCCCCCCGTCCCGGCGGGTGCGGGAGAGGATGAGGAGGCAACCCGGATTGCCAGCTCTACCGTCACGCAGGCCTGCCTTCCTCCCGCCCTCCAGGAAAAATACAGCGATGTCATGTATGTCGGTAAGGGCGGTCTCGGCCGCGTATTCAGGGCACAAAGGAGGACGGACGGAAAAACCGTGGCTGTAAAGGTCCCGATCAGTTTTGATGAGCTGACCGGCAAATCATTCATGCGCGAGATGAGGATCTGGGAGACGCTCCGCCACCCGAACATCATCGAACTCTATTCGCTCAACATCCTGCCCGTACCTTACGTCGAGATGGAGTACGCCCGCGAATCGCTTGCAAATCTTGAAATCCCCCTGCCTCCGGAAGAGGCGGTGAGAATCGTGCTCGGTGTTGCCCGCGGTGTGGCCCATGCTCATGCGAACGGGGTGATACACCGCGACATCAAGCCGCAGAACATCCTGCTCTCCGGGGACGGCACCCCGAAACTGACCGACTGGGGGCTCGGGAAAGTGCTGGACGACGGTGCGAAAGAAACGAGCATCACAGGTTTTTCACTTAAATACGCGGCACCCGAGCAGATTGCGCCGAATACTTACGGGAAGACGGATGAGCGGTGCGATATTTACCAGACCGGCATCGTACTCTACGAACTCCTGACCGGGGAACCTGCCATCCCCGGAGACGGGGGCCTCGGCGAGGTGAGTGCCGCGATTCTGCACCACATTCCGGCTCCGCCGTCGTCTTTCCGGTCATATCTCGCTCCTTTTGACACTATTCTGAAAAAATGCCTCGAAAAAGACCCGGAAAATCGCTACCGGTCGATTGAGGATCTGATTGCCGCACTAATCTCCGTTCAGTTGCCAGTCACCGATACCGGAAAATCCGGTTTTTTGGAATAAACAGGAAATTTTAGGGGAAGAAGGTTCTTTTCAGCCTCTGCAATGCTCACGGCACGCTATCTCTGCCGCATCAGGTATTCATAGGCTTCGAGCGCCGCTTTCGCCCCGTCTCCTGCCGCGATGATCACCTGCTTTCCCCTGACCGATGTCACATCGCCCGCCGCGAAGACGCCCGGTTCGCTGGTATGGCAGTTGATGTCAATCGTGATCTCACCCATATCGTTGGTTTCCAAAAATCCATCCAGAAAGCCCGTGTTGGGATCGTGGCCGATGGCGAGGAAGAGACCTTCGACGGCGAGGTGCTTCTCCTCCCCCGTATTCCGTTCTCGGATTGTCACGCCGGAGAGCAGCGCATCGCCGTGGAGTGCGGTTACGGTGTAGTTTTTAAAGGTCATAATATTGCTTTTCGACTCATAGGGCGTGATATAGACCGGATCGGCACGGATTGAGCTTCTGACGATCAGGTACACCTCTGCCGCAATGGCGCTCATCTCGATTGCGGTGGTCAGGGCATAATTTCCCCCGCCCACGATCGCCACGTTCTTCCCGCGGAAGAGCGGGCCGTCACAGGTCGAACAGACACTTTCCCCGTGACCGATAAACCGCTCCTCGTTCTCAAGCCCAAGCCACCGGGGCCGTACACCGGACGTGATGATCACGGTTCTTCCGGAAAATACCTGGTCCGAGACGGTATCGACAACGAACGTGCCGTCTTCCTTTTTCCGGACACGCCGGACACTATCGAGTTCGATATGAATATTCAGTTCACGGACCTGATCCTCGAATTTTTTGATCAGTTCCCCGCCGGTGATCATGCGGTATCCCATGTAATTCTCAATAGCCCAGCTCTCCACCGCCTGCCCGCCGATATTTTCACTGATGATGATCGCACGCAGACCCTTCCGGGCGGCATACATTCCTGCGGTCAGTCCTGCCGGTCCGCCGCCGATGATCAGCATATCGAACGTCCCCTCGCGGGATTCGGATCCAAAGAGTTCGTTGAGGCGTTTCGCGTCGAATCCGATGACATACTCGTCATCCACAACTGTGACCGGGACCGCGAACTGCCCTGTCATTTCAACCATTTCCCGTGCCGCATCCCGATCGTCGCCCACGTCGATCTCTTCGTAGGGAACGTCATGCTTCTCGAGGAATGCCTTGACAAGCCGGCAGTACTGGCAGGTTTTGGTCGTATATACCTTCACCGGTGGCATAGTCCGGAGTTTATCAGTCAGCACGGATATATATGTCGGAGCAGTCCGAAAAAGAGGTGTCTGGTTTCAGACAATTTCCCGGAACATTCGTCCGGGGACATTGCAGATAGGGCAGTTTTCGGGAGGTTTGTTGAGCTCGATATTTCCGCAGACAGGGCAGAGATAGAGTGCCGAAAACTCAATGTCCTTCCCCGCACGAACCGCTTCGAGGGCCGCTGCATACCGTCCGGCATGGACCCGTTCCGCCTTCATGGCATGGGTAAAGACCGTTTCGGCTTCTGTCTTCTTCTCTGCCTGTGCCTCGGAAATGAATCGGGGGTACATCGTGGTAAACTCGTGCGTCTCGCCCTCCACACTTCCCGCCAGGTTCTGTTCCGTGGAGCCGACCATATTCAGCACAAAAAGAAGCCGTTTTGCATGGATTGCTTCCGCCTCCGACGCCGCCCTGAAAATCTTTGCCACGTTCGGGAAACCTTCCGAACCTGCTTTTTCTGAAAAAACGCTATATTTCCTGTTTGCCTGCGATTCTCCGGCAAATGCCTCCTGTGCATTCTCTTCTGTTGCCATGGCATAGTGTGTATCCGCATTCCGATAAAAAAGCATCCCCGGCAGGGGAAAACCAGCAGGGATATGATTTCTTACAACACAATTCCGGTAACGGGCACCAGCCATGAAACCGATCAGGGATCTGCCGGAACACGACCGGCCTCGCGAAATACTGATAAAGAAAGGTGCAGGAGCACTTACAGACCGTGATCTGATTGCAGCGATCATCGGGCGGGGAGTCAAAGGGCGGGATGTCTTTTCCATCGCCGCTGATATCGGGCGTATAATCAGGGCGAAGGGAGGACGGATCACTTTCAGCGACCTTGAGGGTATTACCGGTGTTGGCACGACGAAAGCCTGCCAGCTGGTCGCGGCGTTCGAACTCGCCCGCCGGTATCCGGTACGGGATCCCAACCACCGTATCCGGATTACCCGACCGGAGGATGTTAAACCCCTTGTGGCCGATCTGATCCCGAAAAAACAGGAACACTTCATCTGTTTCACGCTCAACGGCGCAGGAGAGCTGCTTGAACGGCGGACAATCACCGTGGGACTGCTGAACCACAGCCCGGTGCATCCCCGTGAGGTCTTTGCAGACGCGATTGCCGACCGTGCCGCATCGGTCGTCCTCGTCCACAACCACCCGTCAGGCTCACCTGAACCGAGTGCTCCCGATATCGCGATCACCCGGCAGCTCGCAGAGGCGGGTAACCTTCTCGGCATTGCCGTGCTCGATCATATCATCATCGCAGCCCGGGGGCATGTAAGCCTGAAGGAGAGAGGTATTCTCTGAAAAAAAGAGGGGTTCGGTTTACCCTTCGAGGGCCTTTTTAATCATTGTGCCCATCTCGAAAGCCCTGTCATGGGCTGCCTGCATCACCTCAGGGCGGGTGGTGATATCCTTGATCGTATCCATATCGTTCCGGAGCACCTCTCCCCAGTACGGGCAGTCGATGATGTCGCAGAATGCATGCATCGTCAGTTTTGATCCCTCGAAATCGTTCGGGACATTCATGCCGCCGATGGAGATGAACAGCGTCTTTCTGATGTCCCGGTGCTCTTTCGGGATGAAGGACTGGTGCCGTTCATATTTCGCCATATAATATACCTGAAAACGGTCCATAAATGACTTGAGGGCTCCCGGAATCCCCATTGTCATCACGGGAGCGGCGACGATCAGCCCGTCCATCTCCCTGAATTTATCATAGAACGGGATCATATCATCCTGGATCTTGCAGGTATCATGCTCGACGCAGTGAAAAATTTCCATACAGGGCCGGAACTTCAGAAACGGCACGACAACCTTCTCGACGTCGCATCCCGCCTCGGTTGCGCCGAGAATTGCCTGTTCAAGCAGGTGTGCGGTATTGCCGCCCACCCGCGGACTCCCAAGCAATGCAATAATCTTTGGAGGCATACTCTGGTATTCGCCGGGCCGGATAAAGATATTTTCATATACCGGAGGTCCGGGAGACCTCTCTCAAATATGTATTCCTTTACAAATCGGGGCAAAATGAAGCCCTTTCGTGCAGAAAGCACAATACATATATATTTTCAGCGACTTATCCGTCATCTGGTGATTCAGTGACGGAATCAGGAAAAACGAAACAAGCGAAGGCAGGCGAGAAGGTCGGCCCGGGCAAGTACATCTGTATCGACTGCGGACGTGAGATCAAGATCGACGAAGTCGACAAAGATCTCGTGAAGTGCCCCACCTGTGCATGCGAGACCTATGACTGCTTCCCGATGACGCACATCAGGCCCGACGTCAAGACCCCGGAAGATGCGAAGCATCCGCCAAAACGCTGACTGTCATTCCTTTCATAGCCGGGGGACCACCGTTCCCCATCCTTGCTTCAACTGTACAGCACAAATGAATATTCTCTCGTAGGGAGGTGTAATCCACAATGGTGAACGTTTCTTCAGAAGGTGAAGTCTACAGATGTGAAATCTGTGGAAATGTTGTTGTTGTAAAAGAAGTCGGTGGCGGCGAACTTGTATGCTGCGGTGAGCCGATGGTGCTCGAGGAGTGATACCGATGGATAAGAAGATGAAAGAACTGGAAGAGAAGATCGGAAAAGTCCCGAAAATTTTTCAGGAGCTCAAGGAGCTCGACCCGGATCTCTATAAAAGTGTCATGGGTCTCGACCAGATGATCTGGGCGGACGGCGCACTCTCAAAACAGACAAAAAAACTGATAGCAATTGCCATCGCGGCAGCGCTTCGTGACCAGCACGCAGTCCGGGCACAGCTCGCCGGCGCGAAACATCTCGGGATTTCCATGGCCGAAATCGACGAAGCGCTGAGGGTGACGTTCCTGCTTTCGGGTATGCCTGCATATGTCTACGGCAAGACCGCTGCTGAAGAACTGCTGAAATGAGGTGGGATATGGCAGAAGAGATTTCCTGCACGGCAATGCCGATCATCGGTGAGCCGGCACCGGAGTTCAGTGCGGAGACGACGCAGGGCCCCGTCAAACTCTCCGATTACCGGGGCTCATGGGTCGTACTGTTCTCGCACCCGGCCGATTTCACGCCCGTCTGCACGACAGAGTTCATGGCGTTTTCCAAAATCGCCCCCGAACTGGAAGCAATGAATGTCCGGCTAATCGGGCTCTCCATCGACAGCGTCCACTCCCATCTCGCGTGGGTACACAATATCAGGGAGAAGATGGGTGTCACCGTCACGTTCCCGATTATTGCCGATCTCACGATGCGGATCGCAAAGAGCTACGGTATGATCCATGAGGGGCAGAGCAGCACCGCCGCGATACGTGCGGTCTTCTTCATCGATCCCGAGGGCATCCTCCGGGCGATGATTTACTATCCGCTCTCAAACGGGCGCTATATGCCGGAGATCGTCCGGCTCATCCGGGCACTGCAGACAACCGACAAGTACGGCGTGGCGACACCCGCGAACTGGCAGCCCGGCGACAAGGTCGTAGTGTCTGCCCCGAAAACCGCGGAAGAGATGGAGAAACGGCTGCAGCAGGGGTATGAATGCAAAGACTGGTACCTCTGTTTCAAGGATATCTGATCCGGCCTTCTCCGGAGAACCTTTTTTTCCCCTCCCGGCGAACGGAAACGTTATGACGCTGAAAGTCCTTGCATTCGCGACAAGCCCGCGGCGGCAGGGGAATTCCGAGACCCTGCTGGACTGGCTGCTCGCATCAATGGCAGAGGAGGAGGACGTGGCGATCGAGAAGATCGCTCTTACCGACATCACCATCAACCCGTGCAGGGGCTGCAATGCCTGTGAAAAACTGAACCGGTGCATTCAGGAAGATGATCTGCCGCGGGTACTCGAATCAATCATCGAAGCGGACTGCATCATCCTCGCGTCACCCATCTTCTGCATGGGGATCTGCGCACAGGCAAAGGCACTTGTCGACCGCATGCAGGTATTCAGATCACGGAAATACGTGCTGAAACTCCCGGTGACTCCACCTGAACGGAAAGGCAAACGCCTCGGTGCATTCCTCTCCACGGCAGGTCAGAAATGGGACGTTGTCTTCGACGGGGCAATCCCCTCGATAAAGTGCTTTTTCCATCTCTCCGATGTACGGGACCGTGATATCTATTACCTCCTTGTTGACGGTGTGGACGAGAAAGGAGCGATCCTTGACCACCCGACGGCAGAGCCTGACGCCCGGAGGCTCGGAAAAGAGATCATAACCCGCCTTAAAATGCTTACAGGGGAAGTGGTCGGATGAGCATCACCGTCCTCGGGATCTCGGGAAGTCCGAGACGGCACGGAAACACCGAGACACTGCTTGACCGGTTCCTTGAAGGCGCCGCCTCGGCGGGCGGTGCGGTGAATAAAGTCGTTTTAAAAGACCTGCAGTACCGGTCATGCCAGGGCTGCAATGCCTGCCATAAAACCGGTGTATGTGTGCTGACAGATGATTTCACGACGCTGTTTGAAGAGATCCGGACGGCCGGCGTGCTCGCTCTCTCTTCGCCGATCTACTCGATGGGCATCACCGCCGAGCTCAAGGCGCTGATTGATCGCGGGCAGGTATACTGGGCACAGAAATTCGTTTTAAAAACGCTCTATTTTGATTACGAGCACATTAAACGCCACAAGGGCGTATTCATCTCCACAGCCGGACAGAACTGGGATCACGTCTTCAACGGAGCATTCCCGATTGTGACCGCGTTTTTCAACGATATGGGATTTGAATACTGGGACAATGTCATCGCAAACAACATGGATGAATATGGGGGCATACGGGGGCACCCGACCGCCCTCGACGAGGCATATGAGAAGGGGCGGGCGGTGGTGGAGCAGGTGGCCGCCCTCGGAGATGCTCCCGTCAGAATAAAAGACTGAGAAACTCTGATGTGTTAAACGAGGCAAATACGGCCACAAACGCAGCTACAATGAGTGCAGCGAAGACGAGCGGATTCCAGGCGAGCACTTTTCTCCCGTCAAGCACGCTCACCGGGAGCATATTGAACGCGGCAATCATCGCATTGACCTTGAATCCTATGAGACCGGTTATAAAAATCAGATTATAGATGTTTCCGCCACCCAGAACGATCAGCCCGATAAACGGGATGCAGAGGATAAGGTTCGTGACGGGGCCTGCAGCTGATATCCACCCGTTCTGCTCCCTGCTGATTGCATATCCCTGAATGACGGTAGCGCCGGGCGCGGCAAATACCACTCCCACCAGTGCGGCGAGCACGACCGCGACAAGCAGCATCTGGTTATCCTTCCGGAACTCGGCCCTGAAGCCATAGCGCATAGCGCAGAATTTATGGGCCATTTCATGAAGCACAAACCCGATTCCGACCGTTATAAGAGATATCGCAAAAAATATGACGAACTCCTGCAATCGCTCGACGCCTTCGAAACTCCGGGTAAGGTCGGTGAATATCAGGGTAAAGGCAAGACCTATCGCAAGCCATGCGATCAGGAGGTCGTGGCGTTCCCTCGGGGATATCTGTTCAAGCATGCATGTTCTGTGAAGAGTTTATCCGGTGATAACTTATGTGTGTGGATACATGCACACCGGTGACAAGAGTTTTTATTCCCCCCGCATAAGGTTTCTCTATGCCACTGGAAGAACTCAGGAACACCGTAGCTCTTATTGACAAGGAGATCATCGCCCTGATTGCACGGCGGCAGAAGGCTGCACGGGAGATCGGCGTCATCAAACATCGTGAGGGGCTTCCCATTCAGGATTCCGGACAGCGGGAGGCGGTGCTGGAGCGGGTGCTCGATGCCGCAGTTGAGCAGGGAATCGATCCTGCTGCTGTCCAGCGGATATTTTCGATCCTGATCGGGATGAGTGAAGAGACGCAGCGCGAATTCACCGGAGAGGGAAATCTCCCGTGATACGGTCACTCGTTCTTTGTGCTGTTAATATCGTAATGCCGGAGGAGATATTCACGAATTTTTAGGGATTGAAGACCTCCGATGTCCAGAAGGTTGACGATCCTGTCGATCTCCACCGTTAAAGGGAGGATTTTGTCAGCGACGTATCCGCCCTCAAGGTCGGCAATTCCGACGATTCCCTGCAGGGGATTTCGTATACTGTCGTTGAGGATCGAAAGCTGTTCCATGTTTTGCTCAATCTGGACAAGGGCAATCCGTTTCTGCTCCTCAACGCGGATAGCGTTAATCGCATAGGCGAGATCGTTTGCGAGCACCTGCAGGGATTCCAAATCCTTCTCTCCGAGTGCGGATTCCGGAAACAGGTATACCATGATGACGCCGCATGCCGTGTCATTGATGATCATCGGGATGGCGAATGCACAGGAAAGAGTTTCGGTGTCGCACGGGACGAGGGCAGGTATCCGCATGGAGAGAGCATCCCTGACCTCAGGGCGACGGAGGTGGCTTTCGTTCAGGGACGTACCGGACGGGTCGGAGATGGCGACGGGATGGATCTCACCATCCTCGAAAAGAGCGATTGATGCAATGAGATAGTGATCGAGATTTGATAATTCCCGGCATGCCTTTTCAAGGAGAATCCCGGCATCCCGCTCATGCACGATGAACTGGCTGATCGTATTCGCCACAGCAATGAGACGTTCAGCCTGCTTTATTACTGAAATATCCACCAATGAAACCACGCGTCGCAGTGTGCCCGGAATCAGGTCAACCGTGACCATCGTCTCATGCTCTATACCGGATGCATCTAAGATGCGTGCCTCATAGGAACGGGGTACATATTCCTTCCCCTCGGATCTCTTGTAAAAATATCCAAGGATGCGTTCGCGATCTTCAGGAACGAGGGCCCGGGTCCAGTAAGAGGTTCCCACCAGTCCGTTGAGCGGGTAGCCAAAGAAGGCTTCCAGCTTGCGGTTCGCCAGTACGATCGTGCCGTCATCCTCCAGGATCATCATGCCGGTGCCCGTCGTCTCAAAAATCGCCCGGTAAAAGTCCTCAGATCGGCGAAGCCTCTCTTCCACGTCCTTCCGGTCGGTAATATCGCGCCCGACCGACTGATACTCGTGAACAGAACCGTCCTCAGTAAAAAATGCATGATCGATCCACTGGTGCCACCTGACGGTGCCGTCCGGCATATACACCCTGTGCTCGATCATTGCTGACGGGTGCGAGGGAGTAAGGGCTGCAAAATGAGCGGTCACCCTCTCCTGATCTTCATCGGGAATGGCAGATTTGAACACGGAACCAACCAGATCGGTTGGATCCATCCCGAAATATCGTGCATACGCCTCATTAACAAAAAAAATCTTTCCTCCCGGAAAGAACCGGCAGATCAGTTCGGACTGTGTCTCGACGACGGCCCGGTACTGCTCCTCCTTCGTCTGCAGACGCAATGAAAGAAAGGATATTGCTCCACCGACAAGGACGAACATCGCAGCACGGCCCGCCGTGACGAGTGTCTCGGGCAGAAGGGGAGGGAGGAGCAGGATTACCGCAGCGAAGTACAACAGGGCGATTGCCGCAGATATCACAACCCCTTCCCGGGGGTACCGGTAGGAGGCGAGAACCACAGGAATATAGAGGAAGTGCGAAATCAGCACGGTAATGCCAAGTAAGAGGGAAACTGTGACAATGCCGGCTGTGATGAAAAAGCTGCTTACAATCAGGAAATTCCACGAATCATACCACGCCGCCGGTTCCCACGGATGTGACATCTAATTCGAGGAATTATGTATAGGAGTTAATAGTAATTGTCATTTAAAATTCTGATTGCCGAATGGCGGAATTCTGATCCGTGAGATACCGATCAGGATGTTATTTCCCCATACCGTAATGTTTTACCAGGAACTCCCGGATCTTGGTTGATTCTACCCATCCGATATCAAGCCGGTGGATAATCCTGTCGATTTCCTGCGCCTGGCCGAATATTTTATCCGCCAAATCGCCTCCCTCTATGTCCGCAAGGCCGACAATAGCCTGAAGGGGATTTCTGATATGGTCGTTTAATACTGCCATCTGCTCGATATTTCTCTCAATCTGCTCAAGTGCAAGCCGTTTTTCGGTTTCGATCGCGATCGCCTTAATGGCAAACGCCAGATCCTCGGCGAGTGTCTTCATCGATGCGATATCCTGATCATGCATGAGCGCCTGCGGGTACATATAGAATGAGAGAATGCCTTTCACGTCGTTTTCCACCGCCATCGGCACGATCAGGAGGGCGTTGAAAGGGTGCATTCCATCCTCCTCAGAAAACGTTTCAAACATGACATTGCCGCTCTCGACGGCGTCCGAAAACAGCCGGCTTTCGAAGCCTGAGAAATGCATGCCGGTGAATCGCTCATCCGAAATGGCGACCGGCCTGAGAATTTCCCCATGCTTTAGCGCGATTGATACGACGAAATACCGGTTCAGGCGCCCGAACTCATCGCAGGCGCTGATGAGAAGATCCGTCACGTTCCTCTCGTGGACAATGAGCTGGTTAATGGCGTTTGCGACGGTAATGAGGCGTTCTGCCTGCTTTTGAGCCGTTAAATCGAGAATGGAGACCACACTCTGCCGTGTCTCGGGGATCATGTCAACGGTCAGCATGACATCGCGCCGCATCCCCTGCTGATCGATAATCCACGTCTCATAGGATCGCGGGGGGAAGGGACCGCTGCCGCGCCGATCGCGGTGGTAGAGCCTGAGCCGTCCGCGCTCCTCCTCCTCGAAAAGGTCGAGGGCTGGTTTCCCTTCCAGATCTTCACTGAAAAATCCAAAACGTGATGAGAATTCGCTGTTCGCACGCCATATCGTCCCGTCTTCATTCAGGATCATCGTAGCGCTGCCGGTTGTTTCAAAGACCGTGCGGTAGAGATCTTCCGATCTCCGGTGTGCTTCTTCCGCATCCTTTGTCGCGGTAATATCGCGCCCGACCGACTGGATTTCCCTCAAGGTGCCCTGTTCATCGAAGAATCCCCTGTCAATCCATTGCTGCCACCGCACGGTTGTGTCGGGCATGATAATGCGGTGTTCAATAACCCCCGTCGAGGATTCGGGTGTCAGCGATGAAAGGAGCGCATCCAGCCGCACACGGTCTTCCGTGGGAATACAGGGTTTGAAACGTGTTCCGATAATCTCGTCACGGGTTTTTCCGACATACCGGCAGTATGCATCGTTCACGAATACCTGCGTGCCGTCAGGGAGAAAGCGGCTGATCAGCTCGGTCTGATCCTCGACGACCGCCCGGTACCGCTCTTCGCTTTCGCGGATCGATGCCTCCGCATCCTTAAGGCTGGTGATGTCGCGGATGACGGTAACGATGCGTTCTACCGTTCCATTCTCAGAAACCGGGATCTTTGTCGTGTGCGTCACGACCTGCCGTTCTTGGATCTGCGTCCTCTCTTCGGTCTCAAGCGGCCTGCCGGTCGAGAAAACCTGCCGGTATTCTTCTCCGACAGACGGCGGGAGGAAGGGAAACACCTCATCAAACCGTCGGCCGATCGCGCCGGCCAGGTGCGATATTCCCAGATCACGGCACCATCGCTGGAACACCCGGTTGAACAGCACGATTCGCATGTCACGGTCAATGACGTGAATGGCATCAGGCATGGAGTCCAGGATTTCGACATACCGCTTATTGGCAGCCCGGATCTCCTCGGTTGTCCGTTTCCTGTCGGTGATGTCGACCATTGCTACAATATAGGTGTGCTGATCAAGCACCCCTCCGGAGAGCAGGAGCCACAGGGGAGAACCGCCGGAGTCTGAAATCGATGTTTCAAATCCCCGGACCGTCCCGTTACGGCGAAGTTCGGCAAAAAAGCGTTCCCGGGCGGGGGCGTCGGTCCAGAACTTCGCTACCGGAGTGCCGTTCGCCTCGCCATAGGGATATCCCGCGATCCGGGCACACTGCCGGTTAGCCTCGAGGATAATGAGATCCGGCTCCCCGATCAGGCACATGCCCGCTTCCGAGTAGTCAAAGGTGCCATGGTACCTCAGCTCCCGCTCCCGGAGACGCGTAGAGAGAAACACGACAACGGCGGCTATCAGGATGAACATCGCGCCACGGCCCAGTGTAATGATCAGAAGGGAAAGATCGGGGCTTGCCAGCACTGCGACATCCGCAACATACAGGACAGCAATTGCGAGAGAGAAGAGAATCCCCCGCCGGGTGAAATGGTATGCGGTAAGAATGACCGGGATATAGAGAAGATGGGAGAAAAAAACGTCGATTCCAAAGGAGAGCGTCGTGGATATGACACCGAAAGACAGAACAGTACTGGCGAGAATAAATATCAGCCAATTGCTCTCATTCAGTCTTCCTGAAGGCGGAATGCTCATCAAAGATGCCCCCGCACAACCATACGGGACGGATGATATATAAAATCTTTCTTTGTTTTAAAAGAAAACCGATGAATTCAGGAGATTTCCGGATCCCCGTCATTCTGTACCATTGTTCCGATCCCGTCATCGGTGAAGAGTTCAAGGAGCAGGCCGTGCTCCCTGTTGCCGTTGACGATATGGGCGGACCTGATACCGGACTGCACAGACTTCGTACATGCCTTCAGTTTCGGGATCATCCCTCCGACAATGGATCCGTCCGCCATCATCGCCTCAGCTTCATGCGCACGGAGACGGCGGAATGTCCGCGTTCTGCCGGCATTCATCACGCCGTCGACATCGGTGAGATTGACGAGCTTATAGGCCTGGAGCGCAATTGCAATCTCACCTGCCGCTGTATCCGCGTTGACATTGAGATCCTGTCCGCTCCGGTCAATCGCAAGCGGGGCGACGACGGGGATATAGTCGTTTGCGAGAAGCACGTCGAGGAGCCGGGCATTGACTTCCACCACCTCGCCGACATGACCAAGATCGACCTCCTGCTCTTCGTCCCCGATCTGCACCTTCTGGAGATCTAGTTTTTTTGCAACCAGCAGGCTGCCGTCGTTGCCCGATATGCCGACACCCCGCGCTCCGAATTTTGCGATCAGGGAAACGATTCCCGAATTGATCTTTCCCACAAGCACCATCTGGGCTATTTCGAGGGTCTCACGGTCTGTGATCCGGAGACCTGAGACGAATTTCGGCTCTTTTCCCATCGCCTGCATTTTCTGGGTGATCTCCGGGCCGCCGCCATGGACCAGCACGACTTTCATGCCGACATAATGCAGCAGCACGGCGTCCTGAATGACGGTGTCAAGTACGGCAGGATCGACCATCGCATGCCCGCCGAGCTTTATAACGATCTTTTTTCCGTGGAACTGCTGGATGTACGGCAGCGCTTCCGTTAAAATATCCTCTCTCTTCATGTCGTGTACTTCCCGTTTATCTCTACATATTTCCCGGTGAGATCGCATCCCCACGCCGTCGCCTCTCCGCGGCCTTCATGCAGATCCAGGTCAAAGACGACAGTTTTTCCCCTCATTGCCTCCTTCGCCCTGTCCGTTTGGGCAACAATCTTCCCATGTTCGACAAGGGAACACCGGCCTTTCCCCTCCCCGATTGAGAGCGAGATGTTATCCGGGTCGAATAGAACACCGGCACGCCCTGCGGCTGCGATAACACGTCCCCAGTTCGGGTCCATGCCATAGACAGCCGTTTTCACGAGAGGGGAAGCGATAACGGTCCGGGCGACGGACTCGGCATCCTCCTCGGATGCAGCGCCGGAAACCCGCATCTCTATCAGTTTCGTCGCACCCTCGCCGTCCGCAGCGATCTGCTGTGCAAGCATGATGCAGAGTTCTTCGAGTGCCGCGGTGAATTCCTCCGGATCCGGCGTCCCCCGCAGCCCGGTCGCCGTACAGAAGACGATATCGTTGGTACTCGTATCGCCGTCCACGACAACGCGGTTGAAACTCCGGCGGCAGGCACCGGTAAGCGCCTCCTGCAGCACCGGCAGCGTGACATCGGCGTCGGTATAGAGGAATCCGAGCATTGTGCCCATATTCGGTGCAATCATCCCGCTCCCTTTGACGATTCCCCCGATGGCAAAGGTATCCCGGGTGACAAGCGCATGCTTTTCCACAAGGTCGGTGGTCATGATCGCCCGTGCGGCCGCCTCCTCGGCTGCATCGCTTCGTGCAAGGGAGGGTGCAATCCGGCGGCACTGATCACCGATCAGATCGAGATCCAGGTAGCGGCCGATCACACCGGTGCTCGCGACACCAATCCGCGAGGGAACGGTGCCGAGGGCTTCGGCACCGAGTGCCGCCATGGCACGGGCGTCGGCATACCCCCTCTCCCCGGTATATGCATTGGCACACCCGCTGTTCGCGATCACCCCGTGGAGCCGTCCGTCCGGGTCGCGCTCTTCGCGCATCAGCCGCACCGGGGCCGCCTGAACGAGGTTCCGCGTGCAGACGACCGCGGCGATTCCGGACGCCCTGATCAGGGTAAGGCCGAATTTGCCTTCCTTAATGCCGGTGGCAGTAACCCCTTCCACGGCACAGATGGACTTCATTCCTTATCGCCCCGCTCTGCGGGATCCTCGTATCCTGCACCAATGGCACGGACGATATCGAGACGGGTGACGATGCCCGCAAGCCGTCCCTTCGCAAGCACCGGAAGGCGGGCGATACCTTCCCGAAGCATCAGTGACGCCGCCTCCTCGATGGTGGCATCGGCATCAACCGCGATCACGTCAGATGTCATAACGTCCTGCACATGTGTCGATCCTATGTCGGAAAGCGCTTTTTTTGTCTTTTCCCAGTTGATAAACTCGCGTATCGGTACCTCGATGATCTCAAGCGGGGACGGGAGCCAGAGATCGTTTGATATGTCCCCGGTAGAGAGCAGGGTGAGGATATCAGACTCCGTTACTATCCCGACAAGACGCTCGCCGTCAACCACGGGGAGACCTCCGATCCGGTTTTTCCGTAATAGACCCGCCGCTTCGCTCACAGTCGTCTGCATGGAGACGGTGACGGGGTCGGGGGTCATCGCATCTTTCACTTTCATAATATCCACCTCAGGGGACGAGCGGCACACCGGTCAGACCGTCGGTCTCCCGGCATCCTGTCATCAGGTTGAGATTCTGGATAGCCTGTCCGCTTGCACCCTTGACAAGGTTATCGATTGCCGAAACAACAACGACACGCTTTCCCTCGCATTCCAGCGCCACGTCACAGAAATTGCTCCCCCTGACAGCCGCAAGAGAGGGCTTCTGAAGGCGCACGAAGAATTCATCCCCGTACCATGACCGGTAGAGCGCTTCAGCCTCCTCCTGTCCGATCGGCTCGTCGAGGAGAATATGGGCGGTTGTAAGAATGCCGCGGTTGGCAGGCACGAGATGGGGGGTGAAATAGCATTCGGCCGCAGAACCGAGACGTGAGATTTCCATTCGCATCTCGGCAACGTGGCGGTGGGTCGTCCATTTGTACGCCGTGAAGTTGTCACCGACATTAGGGTAATGGGTGGTTGCGGACGGATTCACACCGGCTCCGGAGACACCCGTCTTCGAATCGAAGATGATCGTCCGGGCGCGGGATGCGAGCGGCGCGGCGGCAAGCGTTGCGCCTGTCGGGAAACACCCGGGATTGGCGATGAAGGAAGCCCCGGTAATCTCGTCACGATGCAGTTCGGGAAGGCCGTAGGGTGCGGTGAAATACCGGGTATGGGGCACCCCGTAGATGGTTTCGTACTCCTCTTTCGGGAGGCGGTAATCAGCAGAGAGATCCACCGTTTTTATCCCCCGCTCCACCAGTTCGCCTGCATACTGCATGGCAGCCGTATGCGGCACCGCAAGAAACACTGCATCTGCATCAATGGCGTCCACTGCCGGATTGGAAAACGAGAGATCGGTAAAACCCCCGAGATGAGGATGCACCGCCGTCACCGGTTTCCCCGCAAGCTTCCTCGACGTTGCGCACACCACCGAGGCCCGGGAGTGGGAGAGGAGGAGTCGAATCAACTCCCCTCCGGTATACCCGGATGCGCCGATAATCGCAATATCCATGCTGTACTATCCCGTTAAAAAATGTTAATCCTTTCTGGCATACCGTTCATGCAGCCGTCTGGCAAGAATTTCCATCCGGCCCTTCCCTTCGACGGCGGAGACAAGGCCGGGAGGAAACGATGACAGGCCGTAGGCTGCTCCCGCATATGCCCCGCAGATGAACCCGATCGTATCGGTGTTCCCCCCGACATGTGCGGCAACGGACAGCAGTTCCTCCACGCTCCGGTACCGTGCGATCAGGAAGAATGACAGCGGCAGTGTCTGGTAGACCGTGACGTCATTTCCGAGTACCGAGAGAGCCGCATCGAGGCTGATTCCTTCCGCCTCGAGGTCGAGTGCCGTACCTATCCGTTTACCCAGCACCGTATCTTCCAGCTCTGCATTCTTCCGCGCAATGGAAAGCGGATTTTTCATGCCCCTCTGGACGGATGAGATCAGGAAGGCACATGCGACTGCGGCGGCGTGGGCGGCGGGATGGCTGTGCGTCACACCGCAGGCACTGACCACACGTTCACGAAGCGTGATGGGATTTTCGCAGATGAGAGCGAAGGGGAGGGCTGTGGCGACGCATCCCGCCGTGGCGGAGTAGATGCCTCCGGCTTCGCCCTTCCCGGCGGTGATATGCTCACATGCCGCCGCAATGGTGGCGTCCGGAAACCGGAGTTTTCCCGCGGCAAACATGCGGCAGAGTTCGTCTGCATATTCCGTTTCCGAATACCTGCCATCAGCAAGAAGTTCTGCGATGATGAGCATGATCTGGGTATCATCGGTATACTGCCCGGGAAGAAGATCCGCGTTCGGATGCCACCGCGACGGACGGGTAAAGCAGCCGGTGGTATGCCGGAGCGAGGGAGGGGATGTCTCGTTCGGCATCCCGAGCGCATCACCCACCGCCGCTCCGACGAGCGTTGCCGTCATCACATTCAGCATTGAATGACTATTACGTACCGCGAATGATATGTGTTTTCCGCATTCGGCCTCCGCCTGTTCCATGCGGAAAAACGGACGCTAATCCGACACGGCCGTGTTTCGAAGCGGGAATGCTTTCATCCTTCACCCATTTCCCCTCTATCCCGGAACCGGGAACCCCTGATCCCCGGGCCGCTCTTCCTTTTATCAAAAAAAATAACCTGAAAGGATGAATTTTTAAAATATATTAGACTATAATCTCATAATGTTTTCACAACGCATCTTCAGGTCCGACTTCAGGGAGGTGCTTGAGGAAGAACTGGACCGGCGTGATATGAGCATCAAGGAGCTCTCCGAGAGAGCAGGCATACCCGCAGCAACCATCTACAAGATCACATCGGGTGCCCGGGACCCGCGCTTCTCAACGGTGCGGGCCATCGTGAACGCTCTCGACCCGAGAGAACAGGACTTTATCGCGCTAATCGCAGCAAAATTTCTGCTCGACGAGGTCACCGCACGGAACGTAACGCCGACCGGGAAAACCGTGAAAATCCGCGGGTATACCGCCTATACCATGGACGAATGCATTGTCGCCGCTGTCAGGGCCGAGAAAGAAGGAGCGCTCGGTATCATCTGCGCCCCGATTCTTGCGTCGCTCATCGAACGGATCGTGGATATCCCCGTTGTGATCATGAAGCCGAAACCCGATACCATTCTCGATGCCTTTGATGCACTCGTTCACCGCCTGGAATAACGGTCATCCGTGCCGGAGGGGCTTTCTCTCAGCCATGCGGTACCCGGAGACAACAGAGATGGAATCCCCGAAGCGGTCCTCGATCGCCTGATCCCCGACGTCAATCCAGAGCACCGGCGTCCTCTCCAGTTTCCGGGGAGTCGCGACGACGATCAGTCCGCCGGTGCCTACCCGGGAAAGCACCTCCGCACTGATCTGCTGGTTGCCCCTGCCAAGGACGAACCCCTGCGCTCCGATAGGGCTGATCACAATTTTTGCACGAGGATACGTATCAAGGAGGCGGAGTATCTCCCGCTCACCGAGATCCCTCCCCACGATCGTTTTCCGGTAGATCGCATCCACACCAAGCAGCGTCTTTTCCAGACCAAGAGACCGGGCAATCTCCGCCGTTGTCGTACCCGCTCCCAGCAGGTAGAGGGTGTCGTCACGCATAATCCCGCGGACAAACGCCGCGATTGCACCCTGAGATTCCGCTTCGGTCCTGCTTTCGGCTACCCACTTACATGCCTGCCGGGCTTCCGGCAGGTCCGGCACTACCGCGTACCCGTACAGGCGGATACTGAGAATTCCATTCCGGTACGCCGTCTCGTCGACATCCACCACCTCGGCGTCGGCAACCGTGGTCTCGCCTGCCTGCCGGACGATCGCCGCCGCATTGGAGGGGGTCGTGGCAAAGACAGCGGAGTACATCTTGACGCCTGCCGGAATGCCGAGAACGGATACCTGCCGTCCCACGGCATCGAGGACATCCCGCGCCGTGCCGTCGCCACCGCAGAATACCAGCAGATCTACTTCCCTGCCGAGCATCTCCCTGCAGGCACGCCGGGTGTCCTCCGCCGACGTCGTCTCCCCCGCCGGGCTATAGACGATTTGGTGGCTGATTCCCGCTTCTGCGAGGGCATCGCCACCCATCGGGCCTGAACATGCCAGTACGCAGAGATCAGCGTTCCGTATCCCTTTCAGGAATTCTGCCGCCCGTACCGGGGCGACGGGGACAGCACCACGCTCCCGCGCCTTCCCCGCCTGACCGTCCGTCCCCTTCAGCCCCACACGGCCGCCCATGCCGGCGATCGGGTTGACGATGAAGCCGATGGTGATCATGGCCTGCCCGCATCCCGATCCGCTTCGATACGATCACCTGAACCGGATACGATGTCGCTGAGACCGTTCGTCATCGGGATTCCACCGTCCGTTCAACCGGGATCATCCTACCTTCGGCAGATTGGCAAGCGACTCCTTAATCAGCTCTGCAGGATATTCGTAATCGACCAGGCCGCCTGCGAAGTACGATTCGTAACTGGAGAGGTCAAAGTGGCCGTGGCCAGAGTTGTTAAAGACAATCGTCTTCTCCTCTCCCGTTTTCCGGCACTCAAGCGCGACATCGATGACCGCCTTGACCGCGTGGGCAGCCTCCGGCGCGACGATGATTCCCTCCGACCTCGCGAACGCAACCGCCGCATCGAACACTTCGTTCTGGTAATATGACCGGGAGCTGATCACGCCGTCGTGCACCAGACGCGCAACGAGCGGTGCGACCCCGTGATACCGGAGCCCTCCGGCGTGGATGGCGGGCGGGATGAAGTCATGGCCCAGTGTAAACATCTTCAGAAGCGGCGTCAGCCCCGCAACATCTCCGAAATCATAGGCATAAAGCCCTTTCGTCAGTGTCGGGCAGGCTGCGGGCTCAACGGCGATAATTTCCGTACCGGTGGTTTTTCCTGTCAGGATGTCACCGGCAAACGGGAAACAGAGCCCTGCGAAGTTCGAGCCGCCGCCGACGCACCCGATCACCACGTCAGGGTACGTATCGGCACGTGCAAGCTGCTCCTTTGCCTCCAGCCCGATCACCGTCTGGTGCAGGCATACGTGATTGAGTACCGACCCGAGCGCGTAGTTGGTGTTCGCGTGCGTTGCCGCATCTTCGACGGCCTCGGAGATCGCAATGCCGAGACTGCCCGGCGTGTCGGGGTGCTCGCGCTGCACTTTCTTCCCCGCTTCGGTGCGGTCGCTCGGGCTCGCCATGCATTCTGCATTGTATACCTGCATCATGATCTTCCGGTACGGCTTCTGGTCATAACTTGCCCTGACCATATACACCGTGCAGTCTATGTCGAAGAGCTGCGTGGCAAAGGCGAGAGCCGATCCCCATTGTCCGGCACCGGTTTCGGTCGCGATCCGCTCGATTCCTTCTTTTTTATTGTAGTACGCCTGCGCCACCGCCGTATTCGGCTTGTGGCTGCCCGGAGGGCTCACTCCTTCCCACTTGTAGTAGATCTTCGCCGGAGTTTTCAGGTACCGCTCCAGCCGGTACGCCCGATACAGGGGGCTGGGCCTCCAGAGGCTGAGAATGTCCCGCACTTCTGCGGGGATGTCGATAGCGCGCTGTGTGCTCACTTCCTGCCTGATCAATTCCATCGGAAAGATTGGACGGAGATCATCGGGAGTGATGGGCTGCCCCGTGCCCGGATGGAGCACCGGGTCAAGCGGAGTGGGGAGATCCGCCTGTATGTTGTACCATTTGGTCGGTATCTCACCCTCATCAAGGAGGATCTTGGTCTGCATACCAGTCACTGTACTTTGTATATATATAGTCATTGTGGTGCTAACATGTACATTGCTGTACCGGATAGCCAGTACCCGGCGGTGCCATTGCTCCTGTACCGGGCAATGGCTTATATGAAGGGAGGCGGGAATATCTCCTCGGTGAACTGGAATGCAGGGCGCTGAAATGCTGAATAGTATGCTGGGTGAACTGGACAAACTCGTCAATGCAAATGCGATCATTGGCGACGCCATCGATGCGGGTGACAAAACGATTATTCCCATCGCCGGGTTCGGGTTCGGATTCGGTGCCGGTGAAGGAAGCGGCGGTGAAAAATTAGGTGGAGGCGCCGGTTCGGGAGCAGGCGGAAGCGTCTCTCCCGTGGCGATTGTCATCGTTCATAAGGACGTCAAAGGACCTGAATCAGTGCAGGTGCTTTCCCTGAAAAAGACGAATCCCATCTCCGAGATTATCGGAACGCTGGGAGAAGCTGTCATCCCTCAGATGGCCGACGTGGTGAAGACAGCCGTAGCCGGCCGTGGCGAAAAAAAGGATGAAAAGGCTGCCGACACCGGCGTGACCGAATCCGGGGACGATACCGCCTGAAAAGTAACCGGAGCCAGGGGTGAATCTCCTCTTTGCCGTCGCCGTAATAGCAGCCATCGCGATTGCGGCTGTCATCACCGCTCTCTATCTTCTCCGTATCGAGATAAGCGGATCGCTGGAAAGGTGCGGCACGACCACGGTTACCGGAACGGTGCGCTGGGGGGCGTTGGCCGCCGAGTACCGGACGGAGGGGGCCGGCATTTTCAGGCTCCTTCTCTTCGGCCATCCCGTCTACCGGAGGATCGATACCGGCGGAAGGAAAGAAGAAGCCGCTTTGCCCGGGGAAAAACAGCCTCCCGGAGAACGGGGAGGCCTGCCCTCACCGGACGAAGCGCTATTCCTGCTCCGCATCCTGAAAGAGCCGGCAATGGTGCTCCTTCGGTCTCTCTCTGTCAGGGACCTGCTCTGCGATGTCAGGTTCGGGACGGGGGAAGCCTGCACCACCGGACTTGTATTCGGATATTTCTGGACCATGAAAGGGATACTCTCCCCGTTGGGACAGGTGAGACTGCACATGGATCCTGACTTCTCCCGCCCGGTCTGCGAAGGCAGGCTTTCTGTGGCGATCGGCATTGAACGACCGCTGCTCGTGCTCGTTGCCGCCGGAAAACTGCTTGCTTTTCCCGAGGTGCGCGCGATACTGTGGAACCGGCCGGGAGCGGCGCCATGACAGGACAGCCGCTCCTGTCCGCGGGACGACCGGTGCGCCTCCCCGGGAAGACCATTATCCCGATCATCCGCCGCCATTCGTCGGCATCACCCGGTTTCCTCATCTATATCGCACGCGCCGTCGCTGTCTGCCTTGTGGAGCCGGACGGAACGCATCTTATACCCATACCGGGGGAGAGCATTCCCGATATCGCGCTGCCGCCGGCAGTACGGCGGGTGCTGGAAAGGGAAGAGCGCAAGCTCTCCAGGGACGGACCGTAGTCTATGGATCGCGTGAAAAGAACCGGGACGGCCATGCCTGCACTTTATCCCACCAGATTGATGCGTATAATGTCGCACCGCGAACTGCAAACCCTCCGTTCTCGGCCTTGTTGACCTGCGCGAGATACGCTGCAAGGATCGATTGCTGCCGTGCATTTCTCACGCCGAACCGGGGTGCGAAAAATGCCATCGCCTCGTCCGGATCCGAAAACCGGTACTCCTTGTCAAGCGGTGCCATGAGCACATGCGGCCGGATTCCCATCTGGTAGAGCACGTTGATGAGGCAGTCCGATTTCGGGCCGGAACAGAAGGGCTCGCCGTGAAGCAGTTCCCAGAGTTCTCCGTACATCCGTTCCCAGAGTGGCTCGTCCGCGAACCAGAACAGGTACACCCCGCCCGAGGCAACTGCATTCATCTTTTCAACCGCCGCCCGGATGTCGTCCATGGAGAGGGAAAACGATGCGACCACCAGATCATAATCCGGATCAAGGTCTGTCGCGGGATCGACATCCTCCCACCGTTTCCGGACGATAGCGAGAGATGAAATTCCGGCTTCCCGGGCTTTTTTCTGCAATATCGCGGCCATACCTTCCGCCGGTTCGACAGCTGTCACCTCCGCGCCCCTCAGGGCGAGCGGGATGGCGAGTGTTCCCGGACCCGCTCCGATATCGAGCACCCGGACTCCGGGAGCAGCCGGGAGCAGCGACAGCGTCTCTTCGATCCGGGTCCGGTATCCGCGGTCGACATCATGCGCATACCGTTCTGCCTGCTTCCGCCGTTCCCAGTGTCGCGACGCGTCGATGCCCTTCCGTGACCGGTGGCTCATCTCTTTTCGGATCTGCCAGATCCGGTTCCAGTCGATGAATTTCGCCTCGTCATCGCATGTCATGGCAGGATACTCTCCTCACTCATACCGGAGCGCTTCAATCGGGTTCAGGTTTGCGGCCTTCCATGCCGGATACACGCCCGACAGCAGGCTTGTTCCGATACCAAACAGCATGCCGTACGGAATGTAGATGAGGCTTGAGGGTTCGAACAGAAACGTTGTATTCCCGTCGAGCATAACGAGCAGGGCAAGGTACCCTCCTGCAAAACTCAGCACCCCACCGATGGCGGACCCCACGAATCCGAGCAGGAACGCCTCGTAGAGAAACATCCTCATCACCTCGTACCGCCGTGTTCCGATGCTCCGGATGATTCCGATCTCCTTGATCCGTTCGGTCACCGACATCATCTGGACGTTGAAGATGCTCACCCCGGCAACGAGGAGGGATATCCCGCCGATCGCCGTCGTGAAGGTGGAGATGCTGTTGAAGGTGGTGATGATCGTTTCGAGGATCATCCGGGTGTCGAAGACGTCCACCACCGTATCGCGTTTATTGAGCTGTATCTCGACCGCATTCTTTACCGTGTCGATGTCGTTGATATCCCGCACCTTGATGATGACCTGATCGAAATCGTCTTCGTCATACACCGCCGAATACCACC
>LKUD01000027.1 GCA_001412355.1 Methanoculleus sp. SDB | reverse complement strand
CCAGGAAGCATATGCACCGTGCGACGGGATTATTGTCCAGGCAGAGGATGGTTATGAAGAACGAGAACGAACGAATTTGCTTTCAGATCTGTCTAACGCCTATAAAAATGCTCACTATTTCGATCCGGGTAAAGACGACGTACAATCAGTTGCCGGCAACTACATCATGATGGAATGTGGCGACAATGTATATGCTGCGCTAGTCCATCTTCAAACAGGGTCCATTCAGGTTACCGTTGGTCAGAGTGTAAAAAAAGGTGAAGTGATTGGCAGAGTGGGTAATTCAGGCAATTCCTTTGCTCCACATTTGCATTTTCAGCTTATGGATAGCAGCGACATAGCGACTGCAAACGGATTGCCGTGCGCTTTTGAACGGTATGAAGTATTCCAGGATGGTGAGTGGCAACACGTAGTGAATGGTATTCCCACAGATAAAGATAGGATAAGGTTTGGTTCCTAATCCATCCGAATTTTTGATTCGTACAAATCTGATAGTTACACTCCCTTTTAAGTCCTGCATATGTTCATCCACCCAGACACAGCAGTAAGCCAATAAAAGCCGAACATCGTTGTGAGATACAGGTTGTCCTTGGCCAACCCAAACACGACCCACAACACATTCCCCCCGATCCAGCAGCCGAACCCCGCCCGCCGGACGCCCCGGGCCTTCGCCGTCACCGGCACGGCCCCGGCCATCCCGAGCACTACAGCCGGGCCCTTCAGGGAATCAAAAACAAAGGGGTGATGGATCATCGAACCCCTTTTCCCCGCATTCCACTCGTGCACCAGCCGGCCGAAGCACGCATCGCTGATGCACGTCTGCACATCCTTCGACCGGTACACCGCCTTATCCTCGCCGCAGATCCGGCAGCGGCCCAGTTCGGTGCTCACCTGTGAAATTCCAGGTTTCGAGTCAGGTTCTTCAGAGACCGCATTCAGGCAGCTTTTTTTACATGAGCATAGCATTGCAACCGCATTCTTTTTTTATTGTTATCACGAAGAATCGACCATGACACGATGGCTTGCAATATCTACTCGGGAAAATTCGGATGTGGTAATGAAAAGGAATGTCTGGGGCGTTCCCAGACGTGCCATTAATGCCATCAGCAAGGTCAAACCGGGCGATACCGTTCTCATCTACATCGGGCAGAAGATTGAGGACACGGAGGTACTCCCCCCGGCGGTCAGCGGGGCCTTTGAGGTCCTCTCCGATATGTACGAGGACTACAAGGAGATCTTCACCTCGCCGCCAAAGATGGGCAAGGAAATCTTTCCGCTTCGGATCGAGCTCAAGCCTATAGAGATATTCGACGAACCTGTCAATTTCAAAGCTCTCATCCCGCACCTGAAGTTCATCACCAATAAGAAGCAGTGGACCGGCCATATCCGGGGCCAGGCAATGCGTATAATCCCGGAGGAAGATTATGAGTATATCATGAAAGCGGCGAAGACACCGAGGGATTAACGAGTATTCGTGGATCAGGAATCAGCAATACTATTTTTCAATCCTATTTATCGCCGTTATCACGGAGAACCCAGACATCAACATCAGATATCGATCTTCATCTGCAACGAAAAAGTAAGCCATATCAAATTCCCCTCAATCAGGCACCCGAATCCTGCCCGTCGTACGCCCTGAAAGCGTGTCGCCACCAGCACGGCCCCTTATCTGCCTCTCGAACGGCGGCGACCGGAACGGAATGCCGGTTCCCGGGAAGGTGCCGGTGACCTGTCCTCCCGACTGGATGCAGGCCTTTCGACACCACGACTGGGGAGACCCAATCCATGACTTCGTCAAGCTCGCGTACTTCTCCCGTGCCGTCAGCATTCCCTTTGCTGCCGGGCAGATCGACGGGTATACCGGCGGAGAGGTCCCCGCGTCATTCTGGAACAAATATGCACTCTACGCGGCCATGTCGATCATCCCGGACGTCGTCTGGTCGCACTGGTACGCAGAAACGGCCGGTTCGCCCGAGCAGGTCGACTATATGTGGGAGCGGGTTGAGCGGGTCTCTCGCGACCATGACGGCTTCACCGAGGATATCCCCCGATGGTACAGGAAATACCGGCCGACGGCACCGCGTTAAAGGTCCACCTGGTGTTTCTCCTCAATCTCCCGTAATCTCCCTTCTCTTTGCCCGATATTCTCCCACAGGATTTTTCTGATAATTTCCCGTTCTTCAGCGGAGAGCGGTCTTGAGAGATCGATTCCGGCATTCTCCGCATCTCTTGCAACGCTCTGTGCATAGGTATCCCCGACGTCCCAGCAGTCCAGCATCAATTGCGTATACCCCTCGCCATACGAGGGGACCGGGGTATAGGCAACTCCGGATTCCGCACCATTGGGAATGCTACCATTCACGGTCATATCCACTGATTCATTTCTCCCAATGGAGCCAAAATCTCCAATCCGGGTTACCGTTTTGCCGAGCAGTTTGTTCGCGCTCACCTGAACCGCGTACATGGTTTCGCCATTTTTCCGGACAAAAAACTGGTAATAGAGGGGATTCCCGCCGGAGTCGGGCAGGATGAGGGGTTCCGGGGACACCACCGAACCGTTGAACCTGTCATATGTCTCCTCTCCGGCTTCGCCCTGGGCGTAGAGTTCGAGGACTGCCACTGCTGCCTGAGTCCACCCACGCTCTAACGGGACGGTTGTATTGACGGCTATACACTGTTCATCGGGCGCTGCACAGCCGCATACGATGGCGCAGGTCACGATGAGTGCTACTGATGTAAGCGAAGTAATTATGCGAAAGTTCATACTATGGCTTCTATTGTGGGATCTATTCAAGCGCTAATAACATTTGTCCCTCATTATAGCGGCTGCCGCGCACTCTACGCTACTCTGGCCATTGCAGTTCTGATCAGGACTGAATGCTATGTGCAACATCGGACGATACCAGGGCCAGAATGAGTATCGAGAGAGCGATGATCATCAGTATCCATTGAAGGGTGATCGCTCCCTACAGGCCTGCGATCGCACCGAGGACGATTACTATAATTTTGCCTGCACGTTCCATGCTATCGCCTTGAGAATAGCGGATAAATATTTGCCGGTATCCTTCGGGACGGTGGGATATCGTTTGATCTCCATCTCTTCGGCCGTTTTAAGCCACCGGAGATTCTGGAGCCATTGTATGCACGCTCACGCCAGGAGATAGTCAATTTCCAGAAAGCTCCTGCATTGATGAGGAGTCGGTCTTCCGGCGGTGGACGGGGATCGAGGCGGCCTGCTTGCGGCAGGGGCTGGTGGAGGAGAAGAATCAGCTCTCCGTGCTGTTCTGCGAGGAGGAGACACAGGCGGTCATCAGGGGCGGTAAGCAGCGATTGTCGGTCGCCGGTTATTCGGCCTCTGTTTTCAGAGTATACTCGATATCGCTCACTTTCTCTTCGATCCGCTCCACCGACTGCCGGAGCAGCCCCATTTCGGCCTTACAGTCCGCCATGGTGTCGTTTCGCTCCGCAAACGCCGCCACCTGTCCCTCGATCCATTCCTTGAGCCGGACAACAATGATGATCACCAGGCTCAAGGCGATCAAATTGATGATGACGAAGTACGCCATCGAGAGATAGCCATACGCCGGCACGCCAGATACCTCATAGGCGATACGCCCCCCGAACAGGAGAATGATTGCAGCGGCCCACAGCGCCGCAAGTAAGAGTTTGATTCGGTTCTTTGTCATTTTAATATCCTCATGTGCATTCTCATGTTCATCCGCGATGATGAATTGACCATAGTCCGCCATCGCTTCATGCGGCTGTGCTCCCGGCGATAAGATAACCGCCGTCCGCCGTTCCGATGCCGCGGATCGAGTGCCTGTTGGTGCGAATTTCCTGTTGCCGTTGCCAGATCAGATTGCCCGTGATATCCCGGCATACGAGCGTGATATCCGTGTCTCCAGCGATAACCGAGAGATAGCCGCCCGAAGACGGGATAACGGTCTCACCGTCGTCTTCGACCGCATGGAACTCCATCAGGTCGCCGTTTTCATCAAGGATGAAGAAATAGCCATTGTAGGCCGGTACGACTTTGCCCCGGAAGTCCTTTGGGAACGTCGTCGACCGATAGAGGATGCTGAACCGTCCCGGTACCGTCTCCCAGGCACCCAGCAGTTCGTCAAGCCCCCCGCTCCCGAAATCCCGCCTCCACAGGACGGTGCCGTTCCTGTCCAGACGGATCGCCTGCAGATACACTTCGAAGTGGTCCCCGACAAAGACGTTACGCCCCTCCGAGAAGACGAGCACACCCCCCTCCGGGGCCGGATAAACCGGATGATACCCGATACCGCCCACGGCGCCGAGCGGGGTCTGCCAGACCATTGTACCGTTATCGTTCATGCAGGCAGCCTGTTCCTCCCATACCGCAACGTATCGGTTATCGTCGAGAGCGAGCAGGGAGACGGATGCCATTCCCCGGCTCTCGTTGACCAGTGACTGTTTCCAGAGCACTTCTCCTGCAGCATCGACGCGGAGGATCTCAGGGTTTTCCGAGGCAATTGCGAATCCACCGTTTATCCGCGGGACGAGCGCGGTCATCCGGCCGTACCCGGTTGCCACCGTTGAGTGGCTCTGGATGTTCCCGCCATCATCGTAGAGGATGATATGCGCCGTGTTCTGCTCCTGGCCATACTCTGTGGCCGCAAGCGCAAAGCCGTCCCGGCATTCGACCAGAATATCGGGCTGATCGTAGGCGTCGATATCAGCTCTCGCTTCCCACTCAAACTCCCCCCCGGCGGAGACTTTGAGGACCCAGGTATCGGTCTCTTGTGCTGGCGCTCCACCCGAATAGGGCGCAGGGGGAATGGCGCCCGCGGCGATGCCGCCAATCGCAAGGAGCGGGGGAACCGTGATGATTGCGACGGCGACTGCTGCAACTGGAAGAAGACCTCTGTACCCTCCCGATTCCTCTTTTTCGAGAAAGTATGCAACGATTCCACCGATGCCGGCAACCAGCACCGCACCGCTTACGAACAGGAGAACCTGGAGCCATGTCGTGATGAGTGAATGGACGAGGTATAGTGGATCAGGGATGAACAGCAGGCTCCGGGCGGTGATTGCGGCGACAGCGCCCGCCAGAGCAGCAGAAAGGATTCTGGTGCGTCGCCGGGGTGTTTCAATGCTATACGCAGCGAAGAATCCTGCGAGAAAGAGAACCAGCATCTCAGAGACGAACACCTGGGTGATCCCAATCCCTGCCAGGTTCTGGTTGTAGGCGAACGCGCCGTTCCAGCCGCGTGAGAGCGCTTCCGTCACGCTGAGGAAGATTATCCCGCCAATGAGGCCGAAACTCACCCCGCGGCCGACGATAGCTGACACCCGGGAGGCACTGCGGTGGTCGTCAGGCATGGTTCCTCGCCACAGGTGCTGGTTCCCGTATCCGCATCATGATAGGATCTGAGGGGCCGGCTTATATACGGTTTCTGTATCAAATTTCTCCGATCTGCTGAAATTATACGAGGGTCCAGGGTGAAACGGCGAAGGGGACGTTGCTGCACTCTCCACCCGGCGGCAGTGTCCGGGAGATATCTATCGTCCCTCGCTATCGCAGATAAAAAGGATCAGAGTGGCCCTGATCCCGGCAGTACCATGGACGTTCCCCTCTTTCAGCGACGACCGGGTAGGACACACTCATACGTTCAGCCTGAGGAAGTGCTCCCCGGGTGTCATCTGTATGATATCCCCCGTTCAATTCCGCCGGAACGCAATGCCCACCGCCGACGAACCGCCCCCGCTCGGATATGCCATCCCGCCGGCAGGGCCGTGGGTGACGACGAGGAGATAACCACCGTCTCCGGTCCTGACAAAAGGCCCCGTCTGGCTCCCTTCGACGAGATCGATGGATGTGTCCCGGATGACCGCTCCCGTCTCATCGAGCTCGACAATGTGGAGCACGTTCCCGTAATAGAACCAGCCGTTCTCTTCCCTCGGGAACGCGGCGAAGGTAAAGCCCCCGTCCGGCGACCGGAGCACGGGGGTAAACGCATCCAGCGTCCGCCGATCAGATAGCGTTCCTTTCTGCCCGAACGTTGCAGTGATTGTCTCACAATTTCCGTCTTGTCCCGGCCGGATAACCTCGTAGACCAGACCGATCTCCCCGTATGCTTCCCAGAGATCCGAGATATCCCAGATGATCCCGGGAACCGTTCGGCCTCCCTCTTCTACCATCCTGCCCCAGAGGACCGTACCGTCACCGTTGAGCCGTGCAATCCAGACTGACGAAGGGATCTGATTCCCGCTCATGGCGGTTCCCGCAACGGCAAAGCCGCCGCTCGCGAGCGGCAGGATGCGTTCGGCATATGCACCTTCAAAATCGCCGAATGCCGTCGACCAGATCACCTGGCCGGTTCCGTCCAGCCGTGCAACCGCGGCCACACCGTGCGCAACGCCCCCGATCAGGTACCCGCCGGAAGCATCCGGCAGGATTGTCCGCAGTGCCGTCCAGTCGAGGAGTGCCCGCTCCCACTGCACCGTGCCGTCCGCGTCGAGGTGCAGGACATTCCTGTAACTGCCGGTGACGGTCAGCCCGCCGTCCGGGGCCGGGGCCGCACCTGTGGCTTCCAGACCGAGGGTTGGCGGGAGTGTCCGGTTCCAGAGGATCGAACCATTCGCATCAAGCATCGCCACGAAGGGGCGGGGAGGACTGAAGTTCCCCTCGTCCGGTACCGTGGTGCCGGCAAGGATAACGGTGCCATCCGGCATCGGCTCTACCGCCGACGGCGTCGTATCCCGCCCGAGGGAGACAAGGGTCTGCCACTCGACGGTCCCGTTCGGGTCGAGTTTTATCACCGAAGCGTTGCGGACAAAATCCGGCCAATCCTCCGTAGCGCCGGGTGATGATGATCCCATAGAGATGCATCCGGTCACGATGACCAATCCGACAACCAGTAGGAGCACCGGCAGATGGTGTCTCATAAAAAATCGCTTTCATCTGCCCATCCAATAGTCTTTCCTTTTTCTCCGGTCCGCCAGATGGTGGTATTGCCCGAGCGAACCGCAGATTACTGATCATTCTGCCATGCTCTCATAACAGTTGTTTTGCTAAAAAAGCCCAATTCAGCCTTATTATACCCAAAATAAGATGGTGGGCCCCCTCCTCTTCCCCGGACCGGGTGATATGGTCCGGCACCAGATCCCACATGACGAGCAGGCCCGGGACTATCACATATCCCAGCAGGCCGCCCCCCACAAAGATCCCGACGATGAGGATCTCGTTGTCCATGTTCTCACCTCTCAAGAGGAGGGATGTGTTCCCTCTCTCATCCAAGGGCCGGCACGGTGTCCGCCCACGTCTCGACAGTCGCCCGGATCGCATCGTTCTGGTAGGACGTGATCCGCACGGAATCGCGGCTGAAGGTCACGTAGTAGATCTCGCCCGTCGCGTCGTAGCACTTCAGCTGGGCCGAAAAGCTCTCGTTCGCGGAGTCGCGGACCGCATCGCCGCCCATCGCGGTGGCGAGGTCGGTGTTCGCCATGATCTCGGCGGCAACTGCGCCGAATGCGGCGACGGTCGGTGCCTTGCCGGAAATGGTTCCGACGGTCTTGCCCTCGATGTCCTCGTAGAGGATTTTCGCGGTGTAGCTCTCCTTGTTCTTCTCGACTCCATCATGGGCCACTCCGGCCTGAACGTAGTCGACGCAGCCGAACGGGTTGTCGTCCAGCACGGACTGGACCACGGTATTAAACGTGGCGATGTCCGCGATTGGAACGGTGAGTTCCCGCACGGCGGTCTTGGTGTTGTTGGTCTCGACAAAGTCTGCCATTGTTTTCTCTCCTGCCTGGCGTTTCCCCGGGTACTCTGACAGACACTAGAGAATATTACCATAAGTAATATTAATCTGCCTTAACCGCGGAGTATTTTACGAAAGAAACGGGGAGCAAAGAGCAATGGGAGACGAGAAATCGGCCCGGGAGATGATCTGCGAGACGAACCGGGACGTGAAGTGGATCTGCAAAACGCTGCAGCGCATGGAGGAGCAGGACGCCTCATTGGAGGCCCGTGTGCGGGCGATCGAGGACTGGCAGCACACGAAGATCGGGGAGGAACAGCGGATGCAGCGCATCGGTGCGGGAGCGGGGGGTTTGATGGGCGGCGTGGTGGCGGTTGTGGTGCGGTTTTTATGGGGCGGGTGAGGTGAAATTTTTAATTAAGCTTCCACTATACGCAGTTCAATTAGTAATTCTGTTATGCAGTTACTTATTGTTGCATCTGGTACAAAAAGGATTGAATAGAAAAAAATTACTGTGAATACTACTACTGAATAGATGAATATTGGAAGATACCAATGCCGTAATGGTATATCATAGCCTTCTTTGTATATGCTCATATAATAAAGAGAAAATGATATGAGTAAGACTAAATATCCTAGAATAATACTTGGATTAAAGTTAATTTGAATTAATGACCACCAAGCCAATAAATGAATTATGAGGAAAACCGTTGAAACGATGGCAAAAAATATTGGAAATAGGGATATGCAAGTCATCTTTAAGGAGAGTTCAGAAAAATAAGTGAAAAAAAAAGTAATTTCATTTTCTCGGTCAATTTTATTATAAAATTTTGATATATCTTTTGATGAAATTAAATAGTTATAAATCCTTTTTCCGCCGTTTAGATAAATAAAAGGAGCATTAATTTTGTATTTACGTTCTTTATCTGCTCCCTCTTTTGTCTTTTCAATACTCTTTATACCGACTGCTCTTCCCTCATCGATTTTTCTTTGTGATTTAAAACCGGATAATATTGGATTTTTCTGGATACGCCACCCTAAAGGCATTGTCATATAAATTTCTGGTTGAATTCTCCCTTTAAGTTCTATTTGAGCCGCTTTTTTTGGTCTAATCACATCA
>LKUD01000026.1 GCA_001412355.1 Methanoculleus sp. SDB | reverse complement strand
ACAGATATGTTAAATCCGGTGAGATTTCGAGAGCTCTGTCATAGGCCGCCACTGCAGCCCCATACCACTTAAGATGGAAACACGCATCACCGTTCCTTTTCCACGCAAAGTAATTTTTCGGGCTGATTTCGATGGCTTTGTCACAAGACGCCACCACATCTTCATATCGACCAAGACTGAACAGTACCTTGGCGCGGCAATCCCACACATTTGGATATTCTGGATCGATTCCAATGACTTTGTCATACGATGCTATGGCTTCTTCATGTCGGTTGAGATCTTGTAGTACCCTGCCACGGCAGTACCACGATCCGATATATTTCGGGTAGATTTCGAGGGCTTTATCATAGGAGGCAATTGCCTCCTCATGCTGACCAAGATGGAAAAACGCATCACCGCGTTTTTTCCAAGCATGAATATATTTCGGGTCGATTTCAAGGGCTCTGTCATAAGACGCTACCGCTTCTGCATACTGCTTGTCTCTACTGAACGCATTCCCACGGATGAGCCACGCATGAGGATATTCCAAGAGATCTACCGGGTATCCGTCATTGATTTTGAAAACCATTCTATAGGATGCCACGGCATCCTCGTGTCTCCCGATTTTGGAAAGCGCATCACCGCGTTGGATCCATGCATCTTTATCAAGCCGGTGCCTTTCGAGAGCTCTATCAAAAGATACTATGGCGTCCTCATACTGCTCAAGCATACTTAGTGCGATACCGCGTTTTTTCCACGGAGCAGCGTTTTTCGGGGCTATCGCGAGACATCTGTCATAGGACACCACCGCAGCCTCAAATTGCTCGAGCATACTGAGTGCATCGCCACGATTTTCCCAAGCTTTTATATATCGAGGATTGATTTTGAGAACTCTGTCATAGGCCGCCACTGCCCCCTCACACCGCTCAAGCATTCTAAGTGCATCACCACGGGATTTCCATGCATATGCATCATTCGGATTGATCGCGAGCGCTCTGTCACTGCATGCCAGAGCAGCTTGAAAATGGCGAAGGTGGATTAATTCGTTACCACAACCGATCCACGCATGGATATCCTCCGGCTTATCTGCGATCCTGTTAATGATTAACGCTAGATCATATACCGCCTCAGATACTATCTTCTTTTCATTGTCTCCGTTTCCCATTTTTCTACCACCGTGAGATTTCCACCGCCTTTTTGAGCCAAATTACCCCCGGTTAGCTTCGGAACCGTAATAGAATCCTAGCTAAGGCTCATTAAGTTAAATAAATTTTATTAAAAAGGCAGTAGCTCCTAATTGTCATTAAAATATTTAATCCTTACGACCAGCAGACGGGATTCCGTAAACTTGAGTTGCGATTTCTATTATCTTTTTCCACCTATTTCCAGTGAGATCCCGTCATTTTTTCACGCATCCACCTTCAGCAGCGCGCCGGCGATCTTTCCTTTACGGGCCACCATAGAAGCGATTTAAGCGCGTCCCTTTTCGAGACGATTACATCGAAAACGGGGAGAAGTGCCGCCAGAGACGCACGGCGGAGATGGTGCTGCCGCGATAGTGAGAAAACACCGACGAGCATCGAACATATATAGCATCAAAAGATAGTATTCGATGTTCGTGGCGAGGCAAGACTAGGCAAGGCAAGGCGCGGTTAAGGGAAAATTTTTCCATCGCCCCTTCGGTGACCTCTCACTCGAACCATTCGATATTCCGGTCCGGTTTCTCAACAGTGCAACAATGTACAACATGATTCGGAACTGAGGCTTTCGCATCGTCGCACGGATCCGGAACGAATCTTCAGGCAGGTATCTTATTATTGCGATGAATGCAACCGGATACTAAGCATGCCGGTATACCAGCCGCCCGGTACCAGGGGAAGGGATCACCATCGCCTGTAAGTGCTGCCAGTGCGGCAGCTGCTGCTGCCATATGCAGGACGTCCACAGGGTTATCGAAGACTGCGGCGACTACACCTTTGTCATCCACAACCACTATACCGGGGATGCGGACACCGTGCGGGTCGATCCGGACAAGATCGCCCTCTTTGAGGACAAAAGCAGCCTCGAGGGCCTGCCGGATGCATGCCGGTTCCTGAGATTCGATACCGCAGGAAAGGGATGGTGCATGGTCCACCTGACACGCCCCTCCATCTGCCGCGAGTACTGCTGCTGGCGCCTCCTCATTCTTGACTCCCAGGGGAAACGGGCCGGACGTGTGATGTATCAGACAATGTTCTCCGCTGATAATGACGATCTCGGACAGCTCTGGGAACGGATGAAACCGGCACTGGAGGGGCTGAGCGGTACGGAATGGGACGACAAGGTGATCAACATTCTCACGGCATATGGGTATCGTGTCCGCCGGTAGGTTTCCGGTGATGCCTGATCCCGGAAAGCAGCGAAAACGCAGAAAGCCGGCGGCACATTCTTCCCCATCCTATATCATCCCCCGCCGCCCAAACACTCCCCATGGCATCCGCCGTCTCCCGCATGCAGATCTATATCCTCGTGCTGGCCGCCGTGATCGTAACAGGCGTCGCCGGTTTCATGGCCCTCGAAGGCCTGTCGCTCGTCGACGCCTTCTACTTCAGCATCGTCACCATCGCCACCGTCGGGTACGGCGACATCTCGCCCGCAACCGATGCCGGCAAGCTCCTCGCCGTTCTCCTTATCGTGGCCGGTGTCGGGACGTTTGTGGGCGTTGTCGCAAACGGTCTCGAGATGTACCTCTCGTCGCGCGAGAAGCAGGCCAGGCTCAGAAAGATCAACATGGTGGTGGGCGTCTTCTTCAGCATGGTGGGAACACCCTGCCTGCGGGACTGGGCCGGGCGTGACCAGGGGATAGACGGGATCCGGGACGCCCTTCTCGTGACGGCCGCATGGACGAAGAAGGAGTACAACCATGCCGCATCCCGCCTCGCCCGCTATGACTCCGGCCCCGTCATGTCGCCGGCCGACCTTGTCGGGATGCGGACCTGCCTCGAAGAGCAGCGTGACTTTCTCCTGCGGCTGCTCGAAAATCCGGTCCTGTTCGAGCAGGAAGCCTTCACCGATCTCTTGCGGGCGATGTTTCATTTATCCGAGGAGCTCGGCCACCGGGGGGACAGGCTGGACTCGCTTCCGGAAGCCGACATGGCACACCTGCTCGTCGATGCAAAGCGTGCCTATCTCATGCTCATTCCCCAGTGGCTGCAGTACATGCGGCACCTTCAGGACACCTACCCGTACCTCTTCTCGCTCGCGGTCCGGACAAATCCGTTCAATCCTGAAGCATCGCCTGTTATTGACTGAAAGGCCGGGGACCGGGACCATGGCAATAATTATCCCTGCACCGGCCAATCACCCGCAGGGATATTCGGGGGGAGAACCATTGACAGAAAACCTGTCAGGTCTGGAAATCGCGGTCGGAACCGACCTGTACCGTGCCTTTCTCGAGGCGTGCCTGCTGGCGGGCGAGGAGCCGGCCGATGCTCTCGCGGCACTCCTTCTGCGGTATATCGATGCCCGGGCCGGTGAATCGGTCCGGGCGGAATTCGACAGAGGCATGACGGACGAAGAGTTTGCGGTCGATATCAAATGCGACGATCCGCTCTGCACACGGCCGCAGATCAGGATGCGGGGGTCAGGAAACAAATCCTGACGGAAAACTACTACCTGCCGTACTGGTTGATGAGGCGGATCAGGTCGGCAAAGCCTTCCATCTCCATCGTGAGCACACCGGTGCGGGTCATACCCATGGAGGTTTCCGCATCGGCGGTGAGCGTCTCCGGGCCGCGGATAACCTGCCGCCGCACGCCGTCCTGCGAGAGCACCTCCTCCGCTTCCCGGTCGTGCACGAAACAGCGGCCCGGGATGATGACCGTCTCTTCAAGATTTTCAGGGTTCAGCGCCATGAGGTCGTCGATGGTGATGAGGCAGGCAATCTCCTTCTCCGTCCTTGTCACCCTGCCCTCATACCCCCGTATCTGCAGGATCCGCTGGAGGGAGGGCGCCGCCACCGAACCGGTGACAACAGACGCCCGGCCCGTGACTTTGGGGAGCTTTTTCAGGAGGTCGGGTTCATGGAGGAGCGCAAACGGCGAGCCTATCTCCGGGTCCCAGAGCGGCGTGCCGCTGATCTTCATGGAAAACGACTCGTTTAACCGGGTGACCAGGTCCTTAAACGATTCCACGGACTGCACGGGCTGCCCTTCGACAAGCGGCGCGTTGCCCAGAATAAGCCCCTGCTGCGGTTCGTTCGCAAACCGCATGAGAATCAGGCCCTTTGCCCCGCGCTCTTCGAGCCATTGGCAGGTCCGGACAAGGTCTTCGCCGTCGTTGACACCGGGTATGACAACAGCAGCGGCGTAAACGTCGATCGCGCCGCAGAGGCGTTCGAGCACGTCGAGGGAAGCTTCGGGAGTCGGGTCGTGCATCCAGGCACGCCGGAGTTCGGGATTCGCCGAAAAGATCGTGTAGGAGACCTCGCGAAGCCCGTTCTCGACCATAAACTCTGCAATCCCGGGATCGTCGAATCCTTTGCCGCTCGTATAGCCGATATGGAGGGGGATCTCCATGCTCCCGAGGATTTCGATGAGATCCCGGAAATCCGGGTAGCAGCTCGGGTCGCCGCCGCCGCTGATCGTGATCCTGTCGATATCGCCGAGCATCTGCAGGTTCGCGAGCACGTCGTCGGCAACGGCCCGAAGACTACGGAATCCCGCATACTCCTCCTTCACACCCCGCGTGCAGTACTCGCATCCTTTCGAAAACGGAAGACAGTACCGGCACCCGAGGGAAACGGTGCCCTTTACGCGTTTAAAATAGCAGTATTTGCAGAAACCCCGGCAGTCTGTTCCGGGGCTGCCGCCGATGTCAACGGTGAGCTGTGCCATGGTTCAATCCTCCGCCCGAGAGGGCATTCATTCCCGATCCTGTCATTTGCCTTCCTTTCCTACATCCGGCCTTTCAAGGCGGTTGATAAATTTCGTGTGAATTTCACTGAATTTCCGGTTGACTTCCTTGATTTTGGAAAATTCGAGCATCACCCGGAGATCCATATCATCGAAACGGGGGTATTTCAGCAGCCGCACGTAGTCATGCGTGAAGTGGTAGTGATAGTGCCCGTACATGTAGATGAGGAGATACGTGAAGAGGTTCGTGATCCGGCGCGCCGAGGTGTAGACCTCCTGCCGGGGATCATACCGGCACCTGATGTCGCCTTCCTTAAACATCCGCACCGAAAGGTCAAAATCCTCCAGAATGGAGATGTCGCGGTGCCCGTCGATTTTATCGTAGACGTCCCGGGTCATCGCCATGTTCGATCCTATCAGCCAGTAGAAATTGAAGAGATGGAACAGGTTGTACTGCTTCCGCCAGAGTGCGAGCAGCTCGGAGCGAAGAGTTTTTTCGTAAAAGAGAATCGGACCGGTACAGACGTCATAGCGGCAGATGCCAATGTTTTCCTCGATCGTTTCAAGCCATTCGGGGCGATGTAGCGTGTCGGCGTCCGTGAAGACCAGAAGGCTGCCCGAGGCCGCGTCCACCCCGTCCCGGCGTGCCCCTCCGATCCCGGGCCGCTTCTGGAAAACGACACGATCGGCGGTTCCCTCCGCGATCTCACGGGTCCGGTCGGTCGAGTTGCCGTCGACCACGATAATCTGGTATCGTTCGCGGGGAAGGGTCTGGGAAGTGAGCGAGGAGAGACAGTAGCCGATATGCTCCTCTTCGTTCATCGTCGGGATAATGACGGAAATCATGGCAGTTCACGGGACCGGAAAGGGAGAGCGTCGGGCATGCCGCTTTTTTCGTATCTGATATATAGATGGGAGCGCTCTTAAGAGTAATTATTCATCCATCCGGACACCTCTCTCGGTGATGGCCCGGGCATGCGGATCCGCAGGATGGCTGCCCCGTCACCGCACCGCCTCGCGGGTCCGGCGGCACCTGCCCTCCCCGAAGGAGATAACACCGATGCGCACGAGCCATAAACTCCTCCTCCGCCTCTTCCATGATCCTGCCTACAGCTTCGCGGAGGTCGAGGTCAGGTACGTCGACCGCGGAGCACCGGGAGATGAGTCGGGTGTTTCCGGGGGCGACATCGCCCATCTCGACCGCGATTACATCGAAATTTCAACACCCCTCGCGCCCGGCGGTACCACCGCGATACCCTACCATCGCATCCGGAGAATCTTCTATAAAGGGCAGGTTGTCTGGGACAGGGTGTTCGGGGAATGCCTGCCGGAGGGCGTGGAGCGGTGAGAAAATCCCTTCTCCCTCCCCCGACAGGCCCGGAAGGCGCCATCTTTTTGTAGGGAGGAGAATAACATGTATAGTGCGCCTCAGTGGCTTAGTTGGCAGAGCGGCTGACTTGTAATCAGCAGGTCCCGTGTTCAAATCACGGCTGAGGCTTAAAAACACTAATTACTCAATCCTTTTTATTTCAGAGATTTTTAAGGCCGATTTGTAAAGAGCCGTGCTGACCTCGCACGATAGGTTTTTTATCGAAAATGGGAGTTCGGCGGCTGAATGCCGCCTTATTTCCCGCGATAGAGTTCGATTGATTTTTCGATGCACTGTGCTGCCTCTTCCTCTCTCCCCACCATTCTCAGGCTCGTTCCCTTATTGAACCATGCATCCGCATGGAAAGGATCAATGTGGAGTGCCTGATCGTAGTATGCGATCGCCTGTTCGTGCTCGCCGATGCACCCGTAGCAATCTCCCATCAGTGCGTATGCTTCGGCGTGCTGCGGTGCCGTGTCGATTACCTTTTCGAGGTACTCGACCGCCGTCTTATGATCTCCTGCAACCGCCTTTTCCTGCGCCTTCCTGACAAGATAGTTTACCTTGCCGGCGGCGCCGGTGATGCCATATTTTTGCATTTTTCCCTCCGGGTCACAGGGCTCCGGGCCGGGTGAACTGTGACCAAAAAGAGAGTACCCTGCTTTTTATTTTAGAATTTGCATAATAATATTGCCATATTAATGTGCAATCATGATATGCCGTGCATATTATTATATAAGAAATGAACAGGCCACCATCGCCGTACCCACTGGTTCTCTGTCACGGAAAGCGGAATCGGGATCGGCTTGCGGTGCCACCGCTGTCCCGGGCGGCTTGGACGATACTGTTCCGGAGGAGAGAGAGCCCCGACAGTCCTATCGGACCGGTTTTTCCGGGCCTCGCTGATTGGCGGACGGGAGGAGGTACGTGACATCGCGCGGCGGTTTTTTACGGAGTACCGAACATGTCATACTATCAGATTCCGGCAGGAACAGCCATCGTGCTGACCGCAGGCTCCCTTATCGCCCGCCGGCCTTCTCCATGCAGGTAATGACCCGCGTTCCGTCGGAGAGGAGAATGGACCGGAAGACGACATTCTTCTCCTCCCCGTTCCCGCATCGCACCACAAACGCCTTCGGCGCAGGCACCGCTGTACCCCGGAGATTCGGTTCCCATGCAGAAACCGCCTCCCTGCGGTACTCCGGGTCCGGGAACGCCCTTAAAAACCACTCCTCCCCGGTAGGTATATCCTCGCGCGTATAGCCGAACATCTCCGAGAACCGTGGATTGAGAAGCGTGATCCGGCCGTCCCGATCGATTACCGCGGCAGGCTGATCGGCGAGGGTGACCAGTTCTTCGAACCGCCGCTCGCTCCGTGATAACCGCTCCTCGGTCATCCTGCGGGAGACCGCAATCGAGGCCTGCCTGAGGAACGACTCGATCGCCTGCCGGTTCTCGAGCACCTCGTCGGGCCCGAGGCCGATCCCGACCACCCCAAAGAGCTGCTCCTGCCAGACAAGACCGGTGAGGTAGATCTTTGCGATGGTGCAGGTCTGCAGAAACGTATCACAGACTTCCTGTGGGAACTGCTGCATGCAGATAGTGTAGAATGATACCTCCTCATCCTCGAAGAAAGGGCGCTGGCGAAACTCCCGCATGGTTTTCATGGTCGAGGGATTTAAGAAAAACGGCGCACGTGAGAAGTACTTATAAAGGGGAAACGCCATCCCGACAAGGTCATGCCCCCCCGCCAGCTGTGCGGCTTCCTCGCGGAATGCCTGGCCGGCAATAGCCCGCATGAAAAACCCCCCCTTCACCTCGTCGAACGACTGCACCCAGCACCGCGGCCTTTCCGGCAGGAGGTCCGCGACACGCTCGGCGATATACCGGAAAATATCCGTCTCCGGGGGAAGGTCCACGAGCTCCATGGCGGTCCGCGCCAAAAACTCCATATTCTTCAGGTGGCGCTTTTTTTCGGTGAAATCCTGAAGCACAATCGTCAGTCCCGACTCCCCGCTATCGAAGATTGTCGGGATCACCTCCATCCTGTAATACAATTCCTCCCTCCCCCTCTGAATGCTGATACCGGAAACGACCTGCTCTTTTTGAGTTGACTCGATGATGGTGAGGGCCTCGGGAGTGGATATGATCGGAAGCGTTCCCTCCCGGATATTCTGGCCGATCAGCTCCTGCTTCGTCAACCCGGCGAAGGCGAGGTACTGGTCGTTCGCCTGAACGACAATCAGGTCCAGATCCAGGATCAGGATCATATTTCTTGTAAAGCAGAGAAATGCCGAGAGGGGGACGCGCTGTGCGAGCGAATAAACCTTTGCCGTTCCAACCTGCCGGGTATCGACCTTCCCCGCCGCCCGGAGTATCTCGAGGTGCTTTGCGGTCGAATTCCGGTTAAACCTCATCTTCCTGGCGATCTCGGTGACAGTCATCCCTCCCGGTCTGAATTTTAAGGCCTTCAGAATAGCAGCACCCGCATCCCCCGCCACCGTCATAGTAATCGATAGTTAATAATATGCACATATTTTTATGTTTGTATTGCCATAATTCGGGGCATGCCAGCAAGACTGCAAAAGGTATGGAAAATGAGTGAGTCAGTGTTGGAATATCTCGTTCACGACCACCCCGAATCCGAGCAGAGACAGATCCGTGGGGCGGTCCGACAGGCCGAAGAGCAGAAGCGCAACGATTACTACATCTACGGATTTCATTCCTGGTACCACATCAACAAAGGCCAGATCATGGGCCAGGGCAGGAACGGTCCGCTGACGGACAATCTCAGCAAACCGCTTGAAAAGCAGCCGGATGATGCCGGCGCACGCGAATGGAAGCTCTATTTGCAATAAAATAGCGTTTATAACCGGAATATCATTTTTCCTGCAAAGTTGCTTTTCAACCCGTTAAAAAACGGAGAGACCGTATCATGTCACGGGTGGTCCCCGAGATCATCACCCGGGCGGATTTTCCATCAGCCATTCGGTACAGTAGCCGTTTACCAGAGCAAAGAGAACCATATAGACCGTGAGCACCGTAGTAAAAGTGACGCCGAAATAATAGACCATCAGGGGGAGAAGGGGCACCTTGACCGCCCGGGTGTAGAGAAAGGTCGCGGCCAGCGCCGGTCGCATCCCCTTCGCACGGAGATCGGCAAGAAACGGGTACCAGACATAAATGGGGCCCGAAGAGATGATCCCTCCGACGATCGCCACCAGCCACCCGGTAGCGCCCGAATCCCGCCCGATGTATTTCATCATCTTCTTCGGACTGATCAGGAGATCGGTGAGAAACAGGAGGAAAAAGACCAGAACCAGCACAGGGGCGATACGGAGCAGGATGTCGGTGAAAATCCCAAGCGCCCTGAACACCGCAGAGGGTTTAAGGAGTCCGGCAATCACGTAGACGGCGATGACAGTGGCGAAGAAATAGTAGCTCGAACCGGAATTCTTCTGTTCCTTCTTCACAGCGACACCCCGAATGTGTTCAGCGTGACTTCCACGAGCAGTGCGATCAGGATGGAAAAGAAAAATGAGAGCAGATTTCTGGTAACGGCGAACCGTTTCCCGAGAAGATCCATCTCCGCAGGGAGGGAGATCATTCCTACTGTCACCCAGGCGAGAATGAACGCCGTCACCGCCGTCAGGCTGATATGGGCGGCTATGAGCTCTCCGCCAATAATGTAGCTCGTGATGGGATTCCCGGCGGCGATGCTGCCGAATGCCGCTCCGAGCACGGGATCGATGAGGAGATTGCCGGTAAAAAGCCCGGCGTATGTTTCAGCGGGAATCGTGGCATTCACCAGACTGATCAGCAGCAGCACGCCGATGATGATGGGGAGTACACGCCCAAATGACGTGAAGGTTTTTCGGGCGCTCGGCAGCGGGTCCATGACAGTGCGTTTCGGGGCAGGGAATATTGATGTTTTCCCGTTCTTTCAGCGGGTCCGGCGGGGGATTATCGTGATACCCTCATCTCACCGGATAATCATTTCAAAAATTCCCCCGGCAGGTCATAAACAGAAGGAATTCGTATTCGCAGCCGGAGCAAATGAACACTCCGAAAAGAAGGATTATTTATTTTCTTCTTCAGGTTGTGCTGCTTCAGCTGTTTTTTCCTGAGGAATGATCGCGGCCTTCCCCTGCTTCCTCCACCGGTATATCCCGAACCCGAGGAGCCCGAGAATGATCAGCGGGAGAACGCTGAAGAAGAGAATAATGAGCGCGTCGACCATGAAGAGGAAACCCTCGATTCCCTGATTAATTACCTTTATGAAACTGTGGCCCGCATCTCCCCCGATGGGAGCCGGTTCCTGCAGGTTCACCGAAATGGTGGCGAGATCCACCCGGTTATCAAGATACCTGAGCCTTCCCTCGAGCCGGTCCAGGTCGACCTGTACGCGCTCGATCTCCACCTGGACTTTCAGGACATCCTCGACTTTCTCAGCCTTTTCGATAATCCTGTTGTACTGATCGAGCTGATGCTGTTTCGCTTCCTTCTGGGCGGTGAGGTCGATGTACTCTTCCGTCACGTCCTGCGAATTCATCGACTCCGAAAGAATCTTTCCGAGTGTCCGGATCTCCGAAAGCGTGCCGTCGAATGCCGAACCGGGGACCCGGACCGTTACGGTTGCCGAAAGGCGATCCGACGATCCCCGGTAGAGATTCGAGGACGAAAGATACCCGCCCCGGCCTTCTGCAATGCTTTTGAGGGTTGCCATGGAATCAGCAACGTTCCCGACTTCGAGGCTTATTGAGCCCGTTTGTATCAGTTTCTGGTCAAAGCTGCCGTCGGCGGCAGTTGCCGGGACAGAAGCCGCCGCAGGAGCCGGGGCACTCATTCCCTGATATGCACCTTTTTCCTGAACGGCAACGTCATCGCTGTCAAAGATGGCCCTCGAACCGTGTGTTTCACCGCTCAATTCATTACCGGAGAGGCATCCCGCCGCCAGGATGCAACAGATAAGGACGAGTGGTATGAGGTAACGTTTACTCATACCTCTGAATAGCGCGTATAGTTATTTATAATCATGGAAGACTACGAATATTCTTGAAGTTTAAACGAAAAGGAGCCCGGCTGATGCATATTCCTTTCCCGGCATTCCCACCTCCGGCCGCACCGGGCAACGCCCGGGAGCCCCGCCCGTGACAGCAGGGTTCTCCCGGGCACTCCGGGCCCGTCACGGTGCCCGCATGAAGTTGCTGAGCCGCATCTGCCCGCCCCGCATTACATCGCAAAGAAGCGTGCTCTCCTCGATAAACCGTGCAAGGGGGAGGTCGAGCCGGGTCCTGATATCCGAGAGGGCCGATTTGACGTCCTCGAACTCCCGCGGAGCCCCGAGGAGTGCATGCCGCACATTCTCCCGGACGTTGAAGACGCCCAGCGGTACATAGCCCCGGTATGCCTCCCTGAGAATGATGGCTCCCGCCTGTATTCCCTCCCGATGGAGCGCCTCGAGCACCGCCATCCTGCACGAGTAGTAGCACCCGCCCACCCGTGAGTATTCGTGCTTCCCCCGGTGCCCCTCGTGGTCTGCAAAGATCAGCTCTTCGTTCCCGATAATTTTGAGGAACGCTTCCATCCACTCGTACTGCCACCCGGTGGGGAGGAGGAGCACGGCATAATGGTTATGGAGGCTGTCGAATTCATGGACCCGGACGGTATCGATGATCGGGTTTGCAGCAACCTTCTGCAGGAGAGCGTTTCCGATCGTCGTGTCGCACGCGGTAATGGACCACCGTGTGGGAACGAGCCGCCGCGCCCGGCCCGTGCCCATCGACCCGGTTGAAAGGGCTTTCTGCATCACGGAAAAGGGGACGTCCTTTCGGTGGAGATTGACAATCGCCTCGGATGCCGTGAGATCGGTGTCATAATAGACCTTCTCCAGATCACGGTTCCATGACCCGCCCTCAATGTCAAAACGCTCCATGGGGGCACTCGGGCCGTAAGGTGTGTGTTCTCCGGAAAACGATGCTCCGGAAGGCGAACTTTTAAAATCGACTTCGCTCCGGAGCGATGTCTCGGAGAGGGATATCTCCTGCAGTTTTTCCACGAAGCTGCTTTCGACATTGGTCACGCAAACGCGTCGTTTTCCCCGCACCAGGTTCAGGCGGTATCCGATGATCTCCTCCTGTGTGGTGTTGGCGGGAATCCATGACTCCGGCGTATCCATGATGCTCGTGTCCCCGTGAACCGGGACAACCATCGGACCGGCAAAGACGTTCGGGTAGTCCCAGCTCCCGATGAAAACCGACGGAGGGGAGCTGCCGTCAAGCTCTTTTCCCACCTCCACCGATGCCATCTTCATGCCCGCGGTGACCTGCCTGAGGTACGCCCCCTTCCCTAATACCATCACATTCAGAAGGAACGGTGGTATGAAAGGAGTGAGGAGCGCGGGGAGAAACTGTCAGGGATCGCCCCGCAGGAGGCATCATCTCCACCGTCATTCCCCGGGGGAACGCATATCCCGCTGTGTTCAAGTGTCTGTGACACCCTGTCGCGATCCTGCACCGGGCCTCCGGGGCGGTCCGGATCACCCACGCAGCCGGTGCAGACGGCTGTGGCGATACCCACGAGAAGCAGGAGTGAGAGGATACGATTCATACGGATTCCTGCATGTATGGTCGGTGAACAGGGCTGATAACCTCTGCCCTTCCTGACGATAACCGGGAGAGGGGCGGGACCGAGAGATCAAACACCCACCTGCTCACTCCCGGCGCAACATGACCACACCGCCGGCACGATACCACCGAAAAACCGGCACGGCAGAGATTTTCGCAGGCCGAAGCCACATCCCGCCGGGGAGCAAACGTGTAGAAATGCAGCATCCCTTCTGCCCTTATCAGGGGAGCAATCGACACGGGACTCTCATCCCAGCCGTAGGGGGTGGGGACAATGGCGCGATCGAACGGCGGATTCTTCCCGAGGATCGCGATACAGTCACGGACATCGGCCCGGAGGACTGAAACGGCGCCTTCCACTCCGTTCAGCCTTGTATTTTCCCTGAGATAACGGCATGCATCGGCATTTTTCTCTATCGCAACAACATCCGCACCCCTGAAGGCAGCGGGGATCACGAACGGTCCGGCGCCTGCAAAAGGCACGAGCACGCGCTCGCCCGGCACCACCTGGGACGTCACGCGCTGCCGCTCCGATGCGAGACGGGGAGTGAAAAACACGGATCCGACATCGAGGCGGTACATGAACCCGTATTCGCGGTGGATGGTCCGGGTATCCCCTCCCGCGAGCACCTCATACCGGGCAATACGCCGTTCTCCCGTCACACGAGAGATTTTCGCAAGTACCGTATGGATATGCGGCCGCCGGGCACGTATCGCGGCGACGACGCTCTCGCCGTACTTTTCTGTCCCGGGCGGAAGCGCCACAACCGCCACGTCCCCGATCACGTCGACGTGCCGGGTGAGAGAGACGGGAATGTCGCATGCGAGGCGATGGGAAAATGGCATGGACGGTTATCGAATGCACGCCCAAGGATAAATTCCCTTGCCTGATTGCGCCTCGTACACCGGTCCGGTATCCGGGTGCCTTCTGCAGCTCAGCAACCCGGGCCGGGAAAAAAAAGGGGCGGTGTGATTACTCGGGGGCAGCGGACAGCTCGACAATCTCTGCCTGCGGAGCATTTGTCCTGATGCTCTCTATACCCTTCATGCAGGCTGCTTTGGTCGAATATCCCTGACTCTGCGCGATGATCAAACCGTTCGGCGCCTTGAGATGGAACCGGAAGGCGCCTGCCCGGTCAACAAAGACTTCAAATTTACCATGTACCATCATTCCTCACCGAATCAACAAGGAATCTGTTTCTATATATAAATTTCACCGCGTGGCGGAAACACGGTGCATGGTACGGGAGGAACGGGACGACACCATTCAGGCAGCGATGAACGGATCAGGAAGCTGGAGACAGGGGAGAGAGAGTTGATACCGCGGGCCGAAGCCGCGATGCCTCGTTATCCGAAAAGCCGTGAACGTACGTCATCGATCATCAGGTACCTGAACGGGTCCGTCTTCGTCGTGATAATCCTTGGGGAACCGTGCCGGGCGATCCGGGATGATAATTCCCCGTACTGCTTCCTGCACCCGTTCCGCGAGTCCCTGGATCCGGCGGACATCCTGAATTTCATCCATACCGCCGACGAGAATCTCGCCCGAGAGCGAGATTTTGAGGTTTCCGAAAAAGGCGCGGGCGACCTCCTGTGTGCCGGTGAAATTTTCCCGGCCCTTCCGTCCGGCGACGGCGAGGAGACAGCCCCGTGTCTTTGACCCGGTGCGTCCGCTGAACAGCGCCAGATCGGCATGAAAGGCCTGGCAGCGGTCAATCAGGGCCTTGAGCCCCGCAGGCACCGTCGTGGTATACACCGGCGTGCAGAGCACGATGCACTCGGCATCCCTGATGGCGTTCAGCACCCCGGTCATGTCGTCATCAAAGGTGCAGGTCCCGGTGTTATAGCACTGGTAGCAGCCGATGCAGGGATGAATCTCGAGCGCATCCGGAAATATAACGGACACGGTCCGGCCGCACTCAAGGGCGGCCTCTTTCGCCCATCCGGCAAGAATACTGCTGTTTCCGTCGGGACGCGGACTCCCCTGAATAATGAGCACGTCGGCGGCGGAGACGTCAGGAACACAGACAGGGCGACCCGGGCGCTCGAGCCGGCCGATAAAACGGTACGGATCGGTCCGCAATCCGTCTTCCCACCCATCTGCAGCCCTTATTGCCGCCATTTCGACATCGATGGGCATTCCGGGCGTATATTCATAACTGTTGGTCCTGAAGACGGCGACCGTCCGCTCCCCTTCCGACAGCGAGAGGGTATACCGGATCATCCCCGGATAGAGGGCGGAGAGGTCTTCCCGGTGAAGCGAAATGGTGTATACGCCGATGGGTGTCACGATGTCACGGCGGCGGACAGGGCTGCTCCCGGCGTTCATCGTATACATGATGGCTGCCGGAGATATAAGAGATGCCTGCCGGTACCGGTGCCCGCATGGTGCGGAAAAAGGGGATCCGGGTTCCCGCCGGCTTCCCCGTACTTCCGGGCGGGATTATTCAATCCTGATGTACGCCCGGTCGTTTTGCGGTGCAATCGTGAAGATCAGATCACGAGTTGCGGTTCCCGCATCACCGGAATCCGCAGTCACCCTGATGACATACTGCGTCGGGGGCAGATCCTCGTACCAGAAGTGTACTTCTTCCGCCCAGCTCCCGCTGTTACGGACCGGCAGCGTATCGATTGTTTTCCAGACGCCGTACGGCGTCATGTACTGGACATCCTGGCTGACCGTCATGTTTCCGCTGTATGTCATATTCCAGCCAAATGTCGCCACCTGCGTCGAGAGATCGGTCAGCGCCAGATTCCCGAGGACAAGGGTGGAGTTGACGAGAGCCGTCGCATTGAGAGGGGGAACGATTGTGATATAGAGTTCCGGAAGGGGAAGGGACGTGATCTCCCCATCCTTATTCTCAAACGACACCGCCGTATTCGGACCAAAAAGGCTGAAATTCAGCGTCTCGTCAACCGTATCGTTCACCTTCATGCCAAATGTCGTTTTCCAGGTCTCTTTGACACTGATGTTTCCGAGGGTGAAGTACAGGTTTGCCGCAGGGAGGTTCGTTACCGGCGGAGCGATGCCCAGCCAGTCATTTGTCTGGTCGACAGACTGCGGATACCCCGCATGATGGAACACAGGCGTATCCGGGTGTATTGTCCAGTTGTAGTAATCGATAGACGTCACGGGCCGGTATTCCAGCAGATCCGCAACAGACCAGGTGATCGCATCCTGCGGGTCGCCGAATGACACGAAATCAAGATTCATGGTCGTGTCCACACCCGCATACCGGACAAGAGCCTGCGCAACATCCTCGAATTTATCCTTCAGTTCGGCAGCAGACTCCGCGTGATAATGCAGACCGCCGGTGGAGGTGGCAATCTCCTCCATCGCATCCAGTTCGGGCTGGTTGTTCCATTCGGTCTGCGTGGATCCCACCGTGACAATGTAGATCCTGATGTCGTTTGACAGAGCATAATACGACATATTCTGGAGAGACGTTGCCGAATCATAATTTCCCGCATCAAAGGGCAGGTCCGGGTAGACATACCACGGGCCGCCTACCTGTCCAGTTCCCTGGGTAACAAAGGTTCCTGCAGGCAGGACTGCCTGGTTCACCATCTTCGCGAGGGGATCACCGTACCATTTGAAGGACGAATCGAGCAGAACGACGACCGCCCTGACGGAGTTGCTCCGGGGGTTGTCGATGATCTCCCTGATGGCTGTGTACAGCCCGTTTCTCAGGGGTGAGGATTTTGTATCCGTCACCGACCACGGCTGCGTGTCATACGCCGCCGATGTGATCGCGGCAAGACTCATTCCGCTCGTGATCGGCACATCGACGGTGGTGTCGGAGGTATAGGTGCGGGGTGTCGTATTGTAATTCGCCGCGATATATGCGGCATTGTCACTCTCGGTGGTGTCGGCACCCGGAAGCTTTTTCGCGCTCGGGAGATACGCGTTTGCATCGAGGAGATCGGGCGTCCCGGCTTCGGCAAAACTCACGAGCCCTATCCGATCCGTTCCGCCCTGTGCGTCACTGGCCTCCAGCACATCGATAAAGGCCTCCTGTGCACGAAAAGCCTCCACCATGCGGTCATCGTTCTCGCAAAACATCGTGGCGCTTCGTGCGGTGGTGAGCACGGCATCGATGGGGTACCGGAAATTGAGCTCGTGGCCGTCACCGATTGCCTTGATTGTTACGTTAAAGGTTTCTCCCACGCGTATCGTTGAATTCGAAACAGTCGTTTCGAGCCGGAGGTACGGGTAATTCCTCCATTCAATCTGACAGGTTTCAGATGTCAGACCGTTCCATCCGACGGTTACGGTGCAGTTTCCGCGTGAAAACGGATCATATCCGGGTTCCCCGGAAACAGGGAATCCACCGGGCCTGAAATAAGCAATGGCGTACCCGTCGATTCCGGTCACCAGTGTCACCGAATCCTGCCAGGACGGAGATATGATGGATTCGCTCAGTACCGGTGTCTCGTTTAATAAAGTACTGTTCCATATACTCGCCTCGTTTATCGAGAAATCCACGGTTTCTCCTGCAACACCCCGCCCGAGAAGATCGACAACACGTACCCGCACCTCGGCATGCACGAACGGCTTGACGTCAAGGCTTGCGAGAGTCGTCGGATTCACGGAAAGATCGAACGATATCCCCTCTTCGCTCGTGAACGTGACATCGGTGATCGTCATGACCGATGCATTGAGCGTCGATCGTGCGGTGATTTCAACGGTGCCGATGGTCGTTTTCGGACCGTATTGTATCGTCGCCTGACCGAACCGGTTGGAAAGAAGGGTTTTTCTTTCACCTAATGAGGTCGTAACCTCAACCGGGCTGTTCGGCGACGGATTCCCAAACTGATCACTCGCGGTATACGTAAGCACAAAGTAGTCGCTCCCGTCGGCATAGGCGCTCAGGGACGCCGGAATCACGTCCACACTCATCGCCGACGGTATCGCCTCGCCCACCCCCCGAATCGCAAGCCACCGGTCAGCGACAGAGGGAACGGTATCGATGAGAATGATGTTGCTGCCGGCCTGCGAACCGGGAAGGAACAGGACCGTGGTATTGCCGTCAGCCCCGAACTCACGTGTTATCCTTGAAACATACTCCGCCCCGTCCCAAAATCCCGCGCCGGGATAATAACAGTCGAATGTAACGGTTTCCTCCAGGTTCCGGTTGTCGACGGCGTTTCCATAGATATCGCGAAGGGCAACGGTGATGGGAGTCTCCGTGGCAACGGTGACCTCATTGGGGACATCAATCCGGGAAAACATATAGGGCAGAGCATGATCGATATTCTGGGAATAGATCTTTTCGATGACCTGTGAGCCCTCGCCTTCGTCATACCATACGCGGACCATGATGTCGGCGGTGCCGCTTTTTTCCGTGGAAAATGTGGTCTGGAATGGCTCGTTGAAATCATATGACACATCGACATCCCCGTATACGGATTGCTGGACGCAGATAAATTCGACCTGCGTAACAGGGACAGAAGCGTTAATTTCAGCGGAGATCGTCGCTGTGTCGCTCCCTGCCACAAGCCATTCATGATCTGATGCGATTGTCACATCTTCCGGGCCGAACGCTGCCGCACCAGACGCTAAGAGGGATGTCAGCAGGATAATAAAGAGGAGGATAACGGTGTTGTTCATTGAAAAGCGCTCCAAGGGATTGTGAGAGATCCGGATGCCGTCGTCAGACCGATACTATTAAACGTAATACAGTATTTTATTCTGAAATTATAAATGGATTTCTATGACGGATAATCATTAATGATAATCCCAAGGAATGTACGATCAATCCGGCTCGAAGGTGCACCATGACGCCGGAGGTGCATTTTGGTATCCGACTCGTATCGGCGTTCCCGATCAGGAGCGGCCGTACCGCCCCATGAGTTCCCCTGCCGCAAGGACATGGCCCTCCATGGCGGCGAGAACGGCCGGGCGGTCAGCGGTTCCCGGGATTGCGGGCACGATGTCCAGCGCATAGATGCGGAAGAAATACCGGTGCGGATTTCCGGGCGGGGGGCACGGGCCGCTGTACCCGAAAACTCCGGCGGCGTTTTTCCCCTGCATGCTCCCGTCCGGGAGGTCCGCAGACACGCCGATTCCGGCAGGAAGTACCCGGGTACCGGGTGGGACGGCATACAGGATCCAGTGGGTGTACGTCCCGAACGGGGCGTCGGGATCATCGGCAATCAGGACAAGGGACACGGCTCCGTCCGGAACACCCCCGAATGCCAGCGGAGGGGAGAGATTCTCCCCGTCGCAGGTGTACTCCGAAGGGATCAAGCCTCCGTCCGCAAATGCCGCCGAGGTGACGGTGATCACCGACTCCGTATCCCCCGCAGGGGAAGTACGCGGGTCACCTGCACAGCCGGCCGCGGCTGCCAGGAGCACGAGAAAAAGCAGCCCGACCATTCCACGCATGCAAGAGGAATATATCCGCCCGGTATATGAGTGTTGCCGGCGACAGGGAAGCTATATCGTGATTCGCTCCCATCACCTGAACAGAGAGGCGCAGTATGACAAGCAACGTCTATTTTGCCGATTTCAAGCACCGAACAGCCGGGGAGAGCACCGTCTCGATGCTCGACCGGCTCTTCGCCGGGTCAGGATGCGGATCGATTATTGAGGAGGGGGATCTTGTGGCTGTCAAGGTCCACTTCGGCGAAAGGGGCTGTGACACCTATACCAGTCCCGTACACGTCCGGAGCATCGTTAACGCGGTCCGTGCTGCCGGCGGACGGCCGTTTCTCACCGATACGAACACCCTGTATTCGGGGGGGCGGCGGAACGCTCCGGATCATATCGAAACGGCAATCGCCCACGGATTTGCGTATGCGGTTGCCGGCGCATCCATCCTTATCGCTGACGGAATCTCCGGAGGAAACGCCCGGGACGTGCGGATACGGGGGAGGCACTTTGACCGGGTCATAATCGCGGGCGACATCGTGGAAGCTGACGCGATGATTGTAGTATCGCATTTCAAAGGCCACATCGTCGCCGGCTTCGGCGGCGCGATCAAGAATCTCGGCATGGGATGCGCCACGCGTGCGGGCAAGCACGAACAGCACTCGGTGCTCCAGCCGGTTGTGCTCGCGGACCTGTGTACGGGCTGCGGAACCTGCTCCGCCGTCTGTCCCGAAAACGCCGTGGCCGTCAGTGAGGCAGAGCCTGCCCGGATCACGCAGGAACGGTGCGTATCGTGCGGCCAGTGCGTCGATTCATGCCCCGAGGAAGCGATGGTGTTCGACTGGGAGCAGGGGATCACGCCGTTTACCGAGCGCATGGTCGAATACGCGCTCGGTGCGATTGCCGGGAAACGGGAAAAAACCGGATTTATCAATTTCGCGGTCAATATCACCCCGCACTGTGACTGTGCCCCGTGGAGTGATCCCCCGATCGTTCCCGATATCGGCGTACTTGCGTCCTGTGATCCTGTCGCAATCGATACTGCGTCATTGGACCTTGTGAATCTAGAGGCAGGATGTTATAAAGCGGGGAACGGCGGTCCGTGCAGCGACACGTTCACGGATGTCTGGCCGCATACGAACGGAGAGCTCCAGCTTTCCTATGCCGAAACCATCGGCCTCGGAACCCGCAGTTACGAGCTTATCCGCATCTGATATCCTACGATGCCGGCCCCACATCGTATCCGCCGTGGCGGACTGCTTCGACAATTGCCTCGTTGTGAGCGGCACCACGGGTTTCAAGCTCGATCTCCATCCGAACGGTCCGCAGCGGGAGGCTTCGGTCCGAACGGGTATGACGGATATGCAGGATATTAGCCCGCTCCCCTGCGATAAGGGCGAGCAGCCGGGCCAGGGTTCCGGCTTCGTCGTCGATTGTAACCGAGAGATGCAGAATTCGATCGGAAGCGAGAAGCCCGTGGCGCAGGATGCGGTCAAGAAGCGGGCTGTCGATATTACCACCGCTGATTACCACGACGACCGTACTGCCGGGGGTGACCGGCACCAGCCCGGCGAGAAGTGCTGCAAGGCCCACGACACCAGCCCCTTCGGCGAGGACTTTTTTCCGTTCGAGCACGAGGTTCACCGCACGAATAATGTCCGGTTCGTCGACGAGCACGACATCGTCCACCAGCGCCTGCATGACAGAGAAGGGCAGATCTCCTACGGGATTGACCATGATTCCGTCCGCAATCGACGGCGAGACCGGTACCCGGACAGGCCTCCCCTGTTTTTTCGCCTCCGAATACGACGGACAGGACAGCGCTTCGGCACCGATGACGCGGATTTCCCGGTTGTGCGCTTTTGCAGCCGTCGCGATGCCGGCGATGAGCCCTCCGCCTCCGACCGGCACGATGATCATGTCAGTATCAGGGAGGTCTTCGCAGATTTCAAGTCCGACCGTCCCCTGACCGGCAATGACCGCAGCCTCGTCGAAGGGATGGATGAACGTATATCCCGCCGACTCCCGCTCCCGTGCGTGCCCGATGCTCTCGTCAAGAGAATGACCGTACAGAATGACATCCGCGCCGTAACAGCGCGTTGCAGCTTCTTTTGATATCGAAACCCACTCGGGCATCACAATCGTGGCGGAAATCCCTGCATCCCGTGCGGCGATTGCCACCCCCTGCGCATGGTTTCCTGCCGATGCCGCGATTACGCCGCGTGGCCCGATCCGCCCCTTCAGCGTGTGAATCATGAAAGTTGCGCCCCGCACCTTAAAGGAGCCCCCTTTCTGGAGGTTTTCAAGCTTCAGATACACCCGTGCACCCGTCATGGCGCTGAATGTGGGTGAATAGACGACAGGTGTCCGGATGACGCGGCCGGCAATGGCGGTGGCGGCATCCCGGATCTCGGCAGGCGTGAGCATACAGGATGATACCCACCCACGCCAAAAAACCTTCGCGCCCCTCCCTGCGGGGAGGCGGGCGGGAAGACACGCCAATACTCATTAGGACAGAGACCAACGATAGTGTATTGTGACACCGGCGAGCGGATACGGGGAGAAGATCGGAGTGGGGGACGGGGGATCCGGTATTCCCGCCCTCGGCACCATTCATACCTGCGATTGCGTGGAAGGAATGCGCCGTATGGAGGAGCAGTCCGTCGATATCATCGTTACGTCCCCGCCGTATAATATCGGTAAAAACTACCGGTCACACAACGACCAGATGCCCCGCGATGCCTATCTCGACTGGATGGAGACGGTCGCGGGCGAAGCATGCCGTGTCCTGAAAGACGATGGATCGTTTTTCCTGAATGTCGGCGGAAAGCCGAGTGATCCGTGGATACCCTTCGATGTCGTGCAAAAGTTCAGGCATCGGTACGTGCTGCAGAATGTCATCCACTGGGTCAAATCGATCGCCATTGAAAAGGCGGACGCCGGGAATTACGACGCAATCCGGGACGATATCGCAGTAGGCCACTATCAGCCCGTCAACAGCGACCGGTACTTAAGCCAGTGCCATGAGCATGTTTTCCACTTCACAAAATCCGGTCGCGTCGCTCTCGATAAACTGGCTGTCGGCGTCCGGTATCAGGACAAGACAAATATCGGGCGGTGGAAGCACGCAACCCGCGATCTGCGTGACCGGGGAAACGTCTGGTTCATCCCCTACACGACGATCAGAACATCCCGCCCCCATCCGACCACCTTTCCCGACCGACTGCCCGAGATGTGCATCCGCCTGCACGGCTGTGAAGAGACCACCGTGGTGCTCGATCCCTTCATGGGCATCGGCAGCACGGCGGTTGCCGCAACCCGCCTTGGCGTGAGGTTTATCGGTTTTGAAATCGACGCGGAGTATCGCGCCGTTGCGCATGAACGGCTTGCGGAAATGAAGGACAGGGACCGGGATCCCTGAAGAGTGCGGGAGGCAGATATGGATCCTCTGTGTGCGTTCGCCCTTGTTCTCCTGCTCGTCACCGTGCTGACAGCCCGCTACAGGCTCTCCCCTTTTCTCACCCTTATCGCCGCCGCCATACTGTTTGGCGTGTCCACCGGTATGGGGGGGGAGATGATTCCGCTGATCACGTCGGGGGCGGGAAAAATATTTGCCCTCCTTGGAATCCCGATATTCTGCGGCTCTCTGATCGCCCGGGCGCTGCGCCACGGCGGATATCTCACGCGAATCGTCGGCGATCTCGAGCGCACGGTGCACCGGCCGGCGATCACCGCAGGAGTCGCGGGATATCTTCTCGCGATCCCGCTTATGTGCTGCATCACCCCCTTTATCGTGCTCGCCCCGGTCATCGGGCACCTGGAGCAGGATCCGGCATCGGTCCGCCGGCTCCTGTATATCACCGCATTCGGCAGTGTCGTCTCATTCGTGCTGCTCTTTCCGCTTCCCGTCGCCTATACCATTGTCACCGCTCTCGAAACCGGCAGTGCGGTTGAGCCGTATATGGCGATGGCAATCCCCGTTTCACTTCTTTTCCTTGCAGGAGGTATCTTCTTCCTGGGGAAAGGGGGAAAAGCGCCGGAGCAGGCACCGTCCGTTCCGGACACGCCGCGATGGAAGGCATGGGCTCCCGTCGTCGTTCCGGTCGCCATGATCATCGCCGGCAGCGCACTGCCCGCACTCCATCCTCTCGGAAATATCCACATTGCACTCCTTACGGGTGCCGCAATCGCACTCGTCATCGTTCCCGAGAGTGTCCGGGGAGAAGTCATGGAAAAAGGGACCCGGCATGCAGGGATTATCATCTTTGATCTCTGTGGAGCGGGCGCACTCGGGGCGGTCATCGGTGCGGGAGGATTCGCCGCGGAGGTGTTTTCCCTGCTGGATACACACGTGCCTGCCATAATTATCCCCTTTCTCCTCGCTGCCCTGATCCAGACCGCTCAGGGATCGCGTGTCGTAACGGCGGTTGTCACCTCCTCACTGGTCGCCGGCACCTCTCTGGCATCCACAGTGCCGCCCGTCCCGCTCATCCTGATGATTGCTGCGGGCACCCTCGTCTTCTCCTACATCAGCGATCCCTATTTCTGGCTGGTGCTCCGGACAACCGGCGATACGATTGCAGGAACACTTTCCCGCTACACCCTTCCCCAGGCTGTGGCGGGCGGAGTGCTTGCTGCCGTCACCGCCGTGATCTCCATGACAGCGCTCTGACGACCGGGCCGGATCACAAGCGTTTTATTTTTCCCGGAAGACTCCCCATTATGCCGGGACATCGTGAACGGGAGGAGGCATTCACCGGGCTCGAAATGGCAATCATCCTGATCGCCTTCGTCACTGTTGCGGCGGTTTTTTCCTATGCAATCCTCGGATCCGGTTTTTTTGCCATTGGAAAAGGCCGGGAAGCCGCCATGACCGGTCTCGGACAGGCAGGTACAGCGCTGATATCCGGAGGAACCCTCATCGGGCAGGCTGACACGACCGGAACCGAACTGAAATATCTTGAAGTCTACCTCGAAACCACAGGCGGCGGCACCGGGTTCGATATGGATCAGGTCACCTATACGCTCACGACCGGCGACCGGATTATCACGTTCCCTCCCGGTGACGGACGGGTGACGTTGCGATGGCGCGAAGAGGAGGGCGGCGACTCAATCCTCGGAGAATACGAACTTGTGTGTGCGAGAATCAGGGTTTCCGACGCCGATATTGCTCCCGGCGATGCGTTCCGGCTGCAGGTGCAGCCGGGCACCGGGCAAGGATTCTCTCTTGACCGGACAATGCCCGGGCAGATTTCAGCAAATGCCTATTATGAATTTACCTAAGCAGGACGGACGGAACTCGATGATCGATACCGGGGAGGCGTTTACCGGCCTGGAAGCCGCAATCGTTCTTATTGCGTTCGTTGTCATCGCCTCGGTATTCAGTTATACGATTCTCGGATCGGGATTTCTGGCAGATGAAATGACCCGGGAAACGGTGCAGGAGGGTGTTGTCCGGGCCAGCGGCGCTCTTGTCCTCTCCGGCGATATCTACGGCATTTCGGCGACGGGACATAATCCGCCCTCCTATGACTTTCTCCATGTTCCCCTCAGGGTGCCTTCCGGGGGCGTACCGGTGGATTTCTCGCGGGTGTCAATACGGCTCCTGTGCAGGCAAAGCAGGGAAGAGCTCGTGCGGCATGATCCGCTTCTCTCCACCGCCCCGTCATGGGGAAAATGGAGTATCCGCGATACGTACGGCGGGGATGGAGACTCTGTTCTCGAACCCGGCGAGCAGTTCCTCATCAACATCTCGCCCATGACGCTGGTCGGACTGCAGCAGAACAAGCAGTTCACGCTTGAAATCAAGCCATCCGGCATGGCAGCGCTGAGAATCGTGAGGACGGTCCCTCCCAAAGTCACAGCGGTGGGAGTGCTTCTCTAGCTCCCGCTACCGACACTTATATAGAAATTCGGACTATGAGTACTGGTACCGTGCCATCATGCGCACGATTCCGGTAAAACCGGGGGATGCGAATGAACCAGATGATGAAAGTGTGTCTGCCGGGCCTTGTCGTCCTGTTCATCTGTGCCGTGGGCTGTCTCGGATCAGCCACCGGTACGCTCGAACTTACCTCCACGCCGGATGGGGCCGATATCTACATTGATGATGTTTTCCGGGAAACAACTCCTGCATCGCTCGAGGTTTCGGAAGGGCGCCATTCTCTGGAGCTGAGGAAGGAAGGATACGCCCGGTGGTCCCAGGATATCACAGTCAATGCCGGGAAAAAATACTATCTCTCCGGCACCCTGAAATTACCCGGCCAGGAAATGCCTGTTTCGACCCCGACACCGACCGCGACGCCTGCTCCAAAAGCCACATTCCCGCCCGCAACTCAAAAACCCGGATCCGCCCCGACACCGAATCCGACGCAGGAATCACAGGATGTGACGGTGTCGACTCCCGATGCAGAGTTTCTGGCCTGCATCCAGCCGTACAGCAGTGATATGTTCGACTATCGCACTTCCATCGGATATTACCCGTATTCGGGGACGTCCAAAACGAATTACGCGCGGATGGAGGATCTTGGTCCTGAAATGAAAAATGCCGCAAATCGCCATATCGGTAATATAACGAAACTGAAAGTGAGCAAGGATATTGCAATTCCCCACGCACGATTCATCGCGTTTTTTGAGTGGTATTCGAAGGCAGGAAGCGCGATGGTTCTCGCCGCTGAGTACAATGACGAGAAAGACTGGGAGAATCGTAAAATATGGCTGGATGCTGCGGTAAATGCGTATCAGGAAGGCGATAAATTATACGAAAATGTTATAGAACTGATGGAACTGGACGACATCAGGAAATAATGCGGATGGGATCGAATGCATGGCATGACCGGCCCTCCTGCAAAGATCCCTTCCAACGTGATCCGGGATCGTACATGATGCCCGGGCGGGCGATCCGGGACGGCCGCGCAGGTTTGACAGCCCGGAAACGTGCGTTCACGCTCCAAAAATAATAAACATTCCTACCGGGTGAGAGATCGATTTAATAAAGACTATTTACTCACCATTCCAAAAACGTGTCATGGACAGAAGATTAATCACCGTACTGGTGCTGTGCATGGCAGTGTTTGCTGCCGGCATCGCAGGGTGCACAAGCGCGGACACGCAGGCCGCAGACGGACAGGAGTCCGCCGTTCCCGAAGTATCCACGTATATCGTGGGAATTGACGTTCCGTATCCGCCTTTTTCGATGATCGACACCGAGGGCGTGGCAACAGGCTTTGATGTCGATTCGATTCGGTGGATTGCCGAGGAAGAGGGCTTTGACGTTGAATTCCAGCAGGTGGCATGGGATGGTATTATTCCGGCCCTCCTCGCAAAGAAGATCGATATGGTCTACTCCGGGATGACGATTACCGAGGAACGCAAAGAGAAAGTCGCGTTCAGCAATTCGTACTGGACTGTCAATCAGGCGGTTGTTGTCAAGGGCGGATCCGAACTTGATCTTGACGAAATCCTTTCCGGCAGCAGGACCATCGGCACCCAGCGCGGCTGTACCGCAGCGATGTGGATTGTAGATAACCTC
>LKUD01000025.1 GCA_001412355.1 Methanoculleus sp. SDB | reverse complement strand
TCTCCGGGGTCTGGAGGGCCGGGCAGAAGGGGCAGAGGGCGGAATCGACATCGTTTGCCTTCTCCCTGACAGGGCAGTAAGAGATCCCGTCGATGATCGCGACCCGGTCCCCGCCGGGAAACGGCATGCCGGGAGTCAGGCCGTGAAAGGCGGTCATTTGCAACAGTCCCAAACGACCAACCCGAAATAATGGTGGAAGTAACATCGCAGCAGATATTTTACGATATTTAATGAGGGATCGGGATGACAGGACTACTTATGGCAAGGACTCCAGAAAGGCAGAGGATAAGAAAAGGGCTCATCATTCTCTCGTTTCTAGCATACCCTATCACCTTCGCATACATATCCTGCCCCATCATCACGGAAGGTGCATCGATGGGGATCGTGACAGGCGGCCTGATCGTATTTGGTATGCTCTTCATCGGATCGCTCTTTGCCGGCCGAGTCTGGTGCGGATACCTGTGTCCTTCCGGAGGATTGCAGGAGATCTATCGTCTGGCATATGACAGGCCTCTCCGGACCCGGAAACTGAACATAGTAAAATATCTCGTGTTCCTCGGAATCTTCGGGAGCCTGTTTTATGCAGCGTACACTGCCGGCGGTTTTTCTGCAATCGACATCTTCTACTGGACGGAAGGAGGGATCTCGATCGCTGGACCGGGCGGTGTGACCGCATTCCTGGGACCGGTGTTCGTGGTTACGGTCTTTGCCCTCATCTTCGGAAGACGCGGGTTCTGCCACACCTTCTGCCCTATAGGAGTGATGCTCATCATCGGCCGGAAGATCCGCAACCATTCCAGCTGGCCGGCCCTGCACCTGAAGGCGGAGAAGGAGAAGTGCATCGATTGCAGGAAATGCTCTAAAGAATGTCCGATGACCCTTGACGTGAACAGAATGGTCAGGGAGGGGAAGATGGAACAGACTGATTGCATCCTCTGCGGCAGCTGTGTGGACATCTGCCCCACCGGTGTGATAACGTACTCCGTAAAAGGGTGGTGAATGTCGGGTTTTGTGGAGGGGTCTGGTTCAAGCACCAACCAGGAACATTTTGATTTTTTGATTTTTGTACAATTATAGAGCAGAAATTATTATATCCTCGGGAGATATGGGATATTATTGAGGAAAAATTCCTGCCTTAACCTAGCAGGAATGAGGGGATGCAATAAGACCGTAGAACTCTATCCGGGGAATGATGGTGAATCATAGATGAGATTCTCAAATGACGTTATAACCAAAATCAGGAATGTTGTACTGATTGTATTGACAGTTTTTATTGGTATAACTGTCATTCTGGTTGCTTTAACATATCCGGGTTACCACGATACGATAACGGAGAAACAACAGCAATTGAATACGGACAGTACTATTTTGAAAACAGAATATGGAGATATTGAGTATGCTATACAGGGAGAAGGGATTCCTGTCTTAATGATACATGGTGCGGGAGGTGGGTATGATCAGGGACTCTGGTTGGGTAAAGTCTTTTTTGGAAACGAGTATCAATTCATTTCGGTTTCACGATATGGCTATCTTCGATCAAATATTCCGGAGAATGCTTCGGTGCAGATGCAATCTGATGCTTATAGGCATCTTCTGAACAATTTAGGCGTAGATAAGGCAATTGTAGTCGGCGTTTCGGCAGGAGGGCCGTCTGCCACCCAGTTTGCCAATGACTATCCCGAGAGATCCTCGGCTTTAATATTGATCTCCGCGGTGAGCAGGGGTCCGGCACCGGGGGACAAGGCGCCGTTTTACGTGAATATTATTCACACCATCCAGCAGTCTGATTATGCATATTGGCTTGTTACAAAATTCCTTCAGCCGACGATTCTTGAACTAATGGGAATTCCCACATACGTATACGAAACATTCAATCCGGAGCAGAAGGAACTGGCACAGGAAATGCTTGATGTAATGCATCCGATGTCTCAACGGTATGACGGCACGATAAACGATGAAAAGATGATCAAATCGTATACCGTGCCGACAACGAATCTTCGTGCACCAACGTTAATTATCCACGCAAAGGATGATGTGCTGGTAAGTTTCGAACATGCAGAAAGTGCCCACGATAAAATACCCCAATCCCGGTTGGTATTATATGATTCCGGGGGTCATGGAATGTTGTCCCAACTTGACGATGCACGAGTGCTCGTGAAAGACTTCATTGATGAATCCGCACCCAACAGCACCACCTCTGTGGTATGATCTTGTCAAATATTGTCTGATGCAATCATACAGCATCCATATTATTATCTCAATTTTTTGATTTGAGTGATGAGTTTTATGTCATCTGATCTCGAAAAATATTCAGCTCTGTTTCAACAGTCCTGTACACATCCACGACCAGCGCTTACCGGAGTCCAGAAGATCTGTGACTTCCTGCGCAAACAATAATATCATACCTGGTTCATTACCGTCTTTGTCCCATTGTCTTGTCGAACCTGACCCCACATTCCGAGTCCCACCCTTCACCCGTTATAATGATGCCTGTCAAAGGTCTGGCGGAGGAATTCCTGCTTACGATGTTGGCTCCCCTTCACCGGCGGTTTCAAATACCCCGTCTCCGGGGTCTGGAGGGCCGGGCAGAAGGGGCAGAG
>LKUD01000024.1 GCA_001412355.1 Methanoculleus sp. SDB | reverse complement strand
GCGACGGCCTTTGCGATCAGCGTCTTGCCGGTTCCCGGCGGCCCGTACAGCAGCACACCTTTCGGCGGTTCTATCCCGAGGCTGTCAAAGCGGTCCGCCCTTGTCAGGGGATATTCAACCGCTTCACGTACCTCCTCCTTTTCCCGGGAAAGCCCGCCCACTTCTTCCCACGTGATATGGCTGACCTCGAGGAAGACTTCCCGCATGGCACTCGGGTTCACCTCACGGATGGCGTCGCGGAAATCGCTGATCGTCACCTCCATCGATTCGACGATCTCGTCGGGTATCTGGTCGGTGTCGAGATCGATATGCGGGAGGTACCGCCGGAGCGCCCGCATTGCCCCTTCCCGGGCGAGCGCGGCGAGATCGGCGCCCACATACCCGGTCGTCTTTGCTGCGAACTCGTCGAGGAATTTCTCGCGGTTCCGTTTGCTCTCCTCCTCATACTGGTGCATCTCCTCTTCGGCGGCGGCGAGGTCGGCCCGGAGTTCGTCCACCTCCCGCGTAAGCAGTTCACGCCGCGCCGTGTCATGGGCGAGTCTGGCTTCGAGATCAAACCTTCGGTCGGCGTCATCCGTTACCGTGAGCTCCCTCCCCGAATCGAGGATGGCGGTTTCGAGATCACCCAGGGCGTCGCTCTGCGGTTTCAGGGCCTGCTCTTGTGCGGCCAGCTCTTTTTTCTTCAGCGCCAGTTTTGCCTCGCCCTCAAGCGGCATGCCGCGGGTGTGAATCCTGAGCACTTCGCGCCGGTCGATCTCCGTCGGAACCCCGATGTCAATCTCCCGGTCGAAACGCCCCGGCCGTCGCAGCGCCGGATCGATGGCATCAAGCCGGTTTGTCGCGCCGATGACGACCACCTGCCCCCGTTCTTCGAGCCCGTCCATCATCGTCAGCAGCTGCGCGACGACACGCCGCTCCACCTCGCCGGTCACGTCCTCGCGGCGGGGAGCGATCGAGTCGAGTTCGTCGATAAAGATAATCGAGGGCGCGTTTTCCTGCGCCTCCTCGAAGATCTCGCGCAGACGCTGCTCGCTCTCGCCATAATATTTCGAGATGACCTCGGGTCCCGCGATAGGGATGAAGTGCGCCCCGCTTTCGTTTGCGACGGCCTTTGCGATCAGCGTCTTGCCGGT